>SXMI01000265.1 GCA_005777415.1 Actinomycetota bacterium
GCCAAGAACGTGGTGGCGGCCGGCGCGGCCTCGCGGTGCGAGGTGCAGGTGGCCTACGCCATCGGCGTCGCCCACCCGGTCTCGATCCTCGTCGAGACGTTCGGCACCAACACCGTGGCCCCCGAGTCGATCGACGCCGCCGTCCGCTCCGTGTTCGACCTGCGTCCGGCTGCGATCGTGCGGGACCTCGACCTCCGTCGACCCGTGTTCAAGGAGACCGCTGCCTACGGCCACTTCGGACGCTCCGGTGACGGCTTCACCTGGGAGCGCACCGACCGGGTGGACGCCCTCCGCTCGGAACTGGGACTCGGCTGAGCGAGCGGCCCCGGGCCGCTGTTCCCGGCTGACGAGGTCCCTGAGGTGACGTCGCCACGCGCCGTGTCGGTGCACGTCGACGTTCCGGCAGTGGACCGGGCGTTCGACTACCGCGTTCCCGAGGAGCTCGCCGGACGGATCCGGTCGGGCACCATCGTGCGGGTCGATCTGGCCGGACGTCGTGTCCGGGGCTGGGTCGTCGCCCTGGATCCGGAACCCCCACCGGGCGTCACGCTTGCGCCCCTGCGGCAGGTCAGCGGCCCCGGTCCGGACGACGACGTCCAGGCGCTGTGTCGTTGGGCGGCCTGGCGGTGGGCCGGCCGGACGGCGACCTTCCTCCGGCTGGCGTCTCCGGAGCGCCGGGTGACGATGTCGGCCCGGCGGGAGCACCGTCCGCCTCGCAGCCGGGGTGAGGAGCAGGTGGCGGACCTGTTGGAGCGCGGGGCCGGGGTCCACCTGCTCGAGTACCCGGTGGACGGCGACCCCCTCGAGGTCGCCCTGGCGGCGGCGGCGTTCGGGCAGTCGATCGTCGTCGCCCCGTCGGCCGGGACCGTGACGCAGGTGGGCACGGGCCTGCGTCGGGCCGGCGCCTTCGCCGCGCGGTGGCCCCGCGACTTCGCGGCGGCCGCCGCCGGGGCGACCGTGGTCGGCGGGAGGGGAGCCGTGTTCGCCCCCGCACCGGCGCTGCGGTCGATCGTCGTGATCGACGAGCACGACGAGCGTCTGCAGAACGAGGCGTCCCCGACCTGGCACGCCCGTGAGCTCGCGATCGAACGGGCCCGGCGTGCTGGTGTGCCCTGCCTCCTGGTCTCGCCGGTGCCGTCGCTCGAGGCCCGCCGCGCCGCCGCCTCCGGTCCCGTCGGCGACCGGGCGGCGTTCCGCGCCGGTTGGCCCACGGTCCGGGTGGTCGATCGCCGTGATGAGGACCGTGGTCGTTCGGGTCTGTTCGCCCCCGATCTCGTCGAGCAGATCCGCCGGACGCTCGACGCCGGGGAGCGGGTCGTCTGCGTGCTCAACCGGACCGGACGCGCCCGGCTCCTGGCCTGCCGGAGCTGCGGCGGACTGCTCGATTGCGAGCGTTGCGGCGCCACGGTGCGTCAGGAGGACTCGGGCGAGCTCGTCTGTGCCCGGTGCGCCACTCGTCGCCCGCGGGTCTGCCGGGCCTGCGGTTCGACCGCGACGGCGAACCTCCGACCGGGCGTCAGCACCGTCCGTGAGCAGTTGGAGGCGCTCGTGCGGGAGCCGGTGTGCTCCCTGACCGGTGGTGAGCGACCGGGACCGTCGGACCCGGCCCTCGACGGGACCCGGGTGGTGGTCGGCACCGAGGCGGTCCTCCACCGTGTGGATCGGGCTGGTCTGGTCGCATTCCTCGAGTTCGACGCCGAGCTGCTCGCCCCCCGGTACCGGGCGGCCGAGCAGGCCCTGGCCCTGGTCGTGGCCGCCGGGCGGCTCACCGGTGGTCGGGGCCGGTCGCCGGGATCGGTGCTCCTGCAGACGCGGGCCCCGGACCACCCCGTCGTCCGGGCCGCGGTCCGTGCCGACCCGGACGAGCTCGCTGGAGCGGAGTGGGAGCGCCGCGTCGCGCTGGCGGATCCACCGGCGGCGACGGTGGCCGTCGTCGGTCGGGAGGCGGCTCCCGAGTTCATGGCCCGCCTCGGGCTGCCGGCGGGAGTGGAGCGGGTCGGACCCGACGAGCGTGGCCGTTGGGTCCTCCGGGCCGAGCAGGGGAGTCTCCTGCTCGACGCGCTGGCCGCCGTCGAGCGTCCGCCCGGTCGGCTCCGCCTCTGGGTCGATCCCGCCCGGACCGGCTGAGTCCTCGGCGCCATCCGATCAGCGACGGACGCGCAGCACCCGGTAGCCGCGCCGCGACCGGATCCGCTCGGTGCTCCAACCGACGTCGTCGAGCCAGGCCGCCAGGGAATCGGCTCCGAGGTGTCGCTGCACCACGAGCCAGGCCTCGCCGTCGTCCACGAGGCGGGGGAGCCAGTCCGAGAGGAGCGCCTGCAGTGCGACCTTGCCGATCCGCACCGGCGGGTTGGAGACGATCGCCGCGAACCGCTGATCCTCAGGGACCTCCCCGGGCGACGCCACCCGGATGTCGAGCGACAGCGCCCTTGCGTTGTGCCGGCAGTCCTCGGCGGCCCGCTCGTTGACCTCGATGCCCCAGACGCTCCGTTCGGGTGAGCGGATCGCCACCGTCACGGCGATCGGGCCGTAGCCACACCCGAGGTCGAGGACCGGGCCGTCGGGCCAGCGGCTCGGATCCGGGAGCGAGCCGAGGAGCACGGCAGTCCCGGGGTCGATGCGCCGAGGCGAGAACGTGCCGTCCGAGGAGCGGAGGCGGACCAGTCCCCGCTCGGTGTCGAGTTCGACGTGGTGGTTCCGGGGTGCCGATCCCGGTGTGCTCGTGAAGTAGTGATCCTCGGCACCCACGGCGGCCACGGTACCCTTGCCGCGTGTCTGCTCCGCATGCCATCCGGGTGGTCGGCGATCCCGTCCTGCGCCAGCGCGCGGACGAGGTGACCGACATCGACGCACGGCTCGTCCGTCTCGTCGACGACATGTTCATCACGATGTACGACGCACCCGGAGTCGGTCTGGCTGCGCCGCAGGTGGGCGTCCAGAAGCGCTTCTTCATCTACGACCTGGATCACGGCGACGGACAGCAGGTGCTCATCAACCCGGTCGTGGAGGAGTCCGACGGCGAGTGGGAGTTCACCGAGGGGTGTCTGAGCATCCCGGGTCTGCACTTCGACATCGTCCGTCCGCGTCGGATCCACGTGACCGGTGTCGACCTCGAGGGTCGTGAGGTGAGCCTCGAGGCCGACGACTACCTGGCCCGGGTGATCCAGCACGAGTTGGACCACCTGGACGGTGTCCTCATGCTCGAGCGTCTTGACGACGACCAGCGGAAGGCGGCCCGCCGTGCGGTCCGCCAGCTGCAGCTCGCCGGGTCCGAGCCGGAGCCGACCCCCCGTGGCCGGTTCCCCTTCGGCCGACTGTGAGGCTCGCGTTCCTGGGCTCTCCCGAGGTCGCCGTCCCGCCACTGCGGGCACTCGTCGCAGCCGGTCACGATGTGGCGCTCGTCGTCACCAACCCGGAGCGCCGTCGTGGGCGTGGGGGAGCGACCTCGCCCACGCCCGTGGCCGTGGCGGCGCGTGCCGCCGGGCTGGCGGTGTCGTACCGGCCGGAGGACGTGCTGGACGCGGACATCGAGCTCGGAGTGGTCGTGGCCTACGGGAGGATCCTCGGTCCCGAGCTCCTCGACGCCGTGCCCCTGGTGAACGTGCACTTCTCCCTGCTGCCCCGGTGGCGTGGAGCAGCGCCGGTGGAGCGGGCCGTGCTGGCGGGTGACCATGAAACCGGCGTGTGCCTCATGGGGATCGAACCGACGCTGGACACCGGCCCGGTCTACCGAGTGGCCCACCTCCCGATCGGCGAGGACGACACCGCGGGGGAGCTGCTCGCACAGCTCAGCGAGCTCGGCGCCCACCTGCTCGTCGACGCGCTCGACGAGGGCCTCGGTGATCCGGTGCCCCAGTCGACCGAGGGGGTCACCTACGCCGCCAAGTTGACGACCTCGGACCGCCACCTGGACTGGGAACGGACCCCGGCGGAACTGTCCCGGATCGTCCGGATCGGCCGGGCGTGGACCACGTTCGACGGTCGACGCCTGGTCGTGCACTCGGCCCGGCCCGCCGGACCGGGGCCGGACCTGTCAGCGGGCGCCCTGCGCGTCGTCGACGGACGGGTGCTCGTCTCGTGCGGAGGAGGTGATCGCCTCGAGCTGCTCGAGGTGCAGCCCGAGGGTCGTGGTCCCCAGGACGCCGCCGCGTTCGTTCGGGGGCACCGACCCGGTGACGACGCACGATTGGGTGGCTGAGCTGACCTCCCCCGGGGAACGCGGACGCACCGGCGTCGCGGCGCGGCGTGTGGCCCTCGGCGTGCTCGCTCGTGTCGAGGACGACGGCGCGTATGCGAACCTGGCGCTGCGGGCTGCGCTGGACCGCTCGGAGCTGGATCAGGCCGACCGGAACCTGGTGACGGACCTCGTCGCCGGGACGGTCCGCCGGCGGCGTTCCGTGGACGCCCTCATCGACCGCTTCCTCGACTCGCCACCGCCTCCGGCGGCCCGTCGGGCCCTGCGACTCGGCACCTACCAGCTCGTCTACCGGGACGACCTGCCGGACTACGCGGTGGTCTCGACCACCGTGGAGGCGAGCCCCTCGCGGTTCCGGGGGCTCGTCAATGCGGTCCTGCGGCGGGTCGCCGCGGCCCCGGTCGAGTTCTCCTCGCCCGCCGAGGAGCTCAGCTACCCGGACTGGATCCTCCACCGGCTCGAGGCGGACCTGGGCGTCGACGTCGCCCGGGCAGCCCTGGCGACCATGGATGATGCGCCGAGGGTGCACCGACGCGAGGACGGCTACACCCAGGACCTGGCCTCGCAGTGGGTCGCGGCCGCGGTCGGCGCTCGACCGGGCGAGCTGGTGCTGGATCTGTGCGCTGCGCCGGGGGGCAAGGCGACCGCGCTCGCCGCTGCCGGTGCCACGGTCGTGGCCGCCGAGGTCAACTGGTCCCGCGTCGGACTGGTCGTGTCGGCCGCCCGGTCGGTGGGCCTCGATCGCACCCTGGTCGTGGCCGCCGACGGGCTCCGGCCGCCGTTCCGTCCGGGGGTCTTCGACCGGGTGCTGGTCGATGCTCCGTGCTCGGGCCTCGGCGTTCTGGGACGCCGCAGCGACGCCCGTTGGCGTCTGGACGAGGGCGTTCCCGAGCGGCTCGCCGGGCTCCAGTCGGCGCTCGTCGTCGCCGCCGCGGACCTGGTCCGACCCGGCGGTTCGTTGGTGTACTCGGTCTGCACGCTGACGTCGGTGGAGTCGGTCGGGGTCGACGAGCGGACCGCCCGGTCACGCCCTGATCTGATTCCGCTCGACCCGCCGGGCGAGCCCTGGACGCCCATCGGCCGGGGGGCGCTGCTGCTCCCGCAGGCTGCAGGTACCGACGGCATGGCGCTCTTCCGCTACCGACGCCGCCCCTGACGGACCCGGGGCGGAGGTACGCTCTCGGCCATGAGCAGCGAGGCCGCAGCGCCGGCGCCGAACCGCCGGCTCCAGGCCAAGGTCCTGACGGTCTCGGACAGCGTCGATGCCGGCACCCGAGAGGACCTGACCGGTGCGGCCCTGGTCGAGCGACTGGACCAGGTCGGCTTCGAGGTGATCGAGCACCGGGTGGTGTCCGACTCCGTGGAGGAGGTCGCCAATGCCCTCAGCTACATGGCCTATGGCTTCAACGGAGTGATCGTGACGACCGGCGGAACCGGATTCGCCCCCAGGGACGTCACCCCTGAGGGCACCACCCGGATCCTCGACCGACCGGCACCGGGACTCGCCGAGGCGATGCGGGCGGTGAACCCGCTGGGTCGGCTCTCGCGCAGCACCGCCGGGATCCGCGGCGCTGCGCTCATCATCAACACGCCGGGGAGCACCTCCGGGGCCCTCGAGATGCTCGATGCCGTGCTCGACGTGATCCCGCATGCGATCGAGTTGATGTCCGGCCAGCACGGCAGCCACGATCCGGCCTGAGTGCTCCGCGGCGCATCGGCCCCGGCGCACCGGCCCCGGCGCACCGGTCCGGCGCATCGGCCCCGGCGCATCGGCCCCGGGATGGGTCCGCCGAGGGTGCAGGTCTAGGCTGAGCGACCCATGTCCTCCGAAACCATCGATGATCGGCGCCTCGAGGCGATCGACCGGGAGTGCATGACCCGGGCGATCGCCGCTGCGGCCCGGGCCCGCTGCGTGGCCCCTCCGAACCCGTGGGTGGGTGCTGTCGTCCGATCCCTCGACGGCCAGGTGTTCGAGGGCTCGACCGGGCGTCCCGGCGGGGACCACGCCGAGGTCGCTGCGATCGTCTCGGCCGGGGCCGAGGCCGCCGGTGCGACGCTCTACGTCACGTTGGAGCCCTGTGGCCACCACGGACGCACCCCGCCCTGCACCGAGGCCATCGTGGAAGCCGGCATCGCCCGAGTCGTGGTCGGCATCGAGGACCCGGATGCACTCGTGGCCGGCCGGGGCATCGAGCGCCTGCTCGCTGCCGGGGTCAAGGTCGACGTCGGGGTCCAGGCGGAACAGGTCACGAACCAACTGCGCCCGTACCTGAAGCACCGTCGGACGGGTCGGCCGTGGGTCGTGCTCAAGCTGGCGGCCAGCACCGACGGGGGAACGGCGGCACCGAACGGGACGAGTCAGTGGATCACCTCACCCGCCGCCCGGGCCGACGGCCATCGTCTGCGGGCCGAATCCGACGCGATCCTCGTCGGCGCCGGAACGATCCGACGTGACGATCCGTCACTGACGGTGCGCGACCACCACGACCCGGCCGTGCCCGAGCGGGGCGGTCTCGATCCGCGCCGCATCGTGCTCGGCGCGGCTCCTCCCGGCGCGGCCGTGCACCCCTGCACCGAGGTGCAGGGCGACCTGGGTCAGGTGCTCGACCGGCTCGGCGGTGAGGGGGTCGTCCAGCTGCTGGTCGAGGGGGGCGCCGCCGTGGCGGGTGAGTTCCACCGGGCGGGTCTGGTCGACCGGTACGTGATCTACCTGGCCCCTGCGCTCTTCGGTGGCAGCGACGCCCGCGGTCTCTTCGGGGGCCACGGGGCCTTCGACATCGCCGAGCTCTGGCGTGGGCGCTTCACCTCGGTGGAGCGCGTCGGGGACGACCTCCGCGTCGAGCTCGAGCCGCTCCGCGAGCCGGGTCCGGACCAGGGGGCCTGAGGTGTTCACGGGGATCGTGGAGGAACTCGGCTCGGTCGTCGCGCTCGACGGCGCGGCGCTGACCCTCGGGTGCTCGCGGGTGCTCGACGACGTCACGACGGGTGCGTCCATTGCGGTCAACGGCTGTTGTCTGACGGTGGTCGAGCACGGCCCCGACTGGTGGCGGGCGGATGTGAGCCCGGAGACCTTCGCCCGGACATCCCTCGGGTCCCTGCGACCGGGCGACCCCGTCAACCTCGAGCGGCCGGTCCGTCTCGAGGACCGCCTCGGTGGGCACCTCGTCCAGGGGCACGTCGACGGGGTGGGGCAGGTCGTCGACGGCGTGCCGGATCTGCGCGTGCGCACCCCGGAGCCGCTCCTTCGCTACATCGTCGAGAAGGGGTCGATCACGGTCGACGGGGTGAGCCTCACCGTGGTGGACGCCCTCGACGACGGCTTCACGGTGGCGGTGATCCCGCACACCGCCGCGGTCACCACGCTCGGGCGGCGCTCGCCGGGGGATGCCGTGAACCTCGAGGTGGACGTCGTGGCCAAGTACGTGGAGCGGCTCCTCGTCGGCTACGGCCCGGCGGGATCCGAGGGGACAGGACGAACCGAGGCGGAGGTGCCTGATGGAACGTGAACCGGTCGACGAACAGGGGGCGGCGGGCTCGGCGTTCGCCACGATTCCCGAGGCGGTCGCGGCGATCGGCCGGGGCGAGATCGTGGTCGTGGTCGACGACGAGGACCGTGAGAACGAGGGCGACCTCATCATGGCGGCGGAGGCGGCCACGCCCGAGAAGATCGCGTTCTTCGTCCGGCACACCTCGGGCGTCATCTGCGCCCCGCTCACGGGGGCCCGCCTCGACGAGCTCGACATCCCGCTCATGGTCCGGGACAACACCGAGTCCCATCGGACCGCCTTCACCTACTCGGTCGATCTCGTCCACGGCACCTCGACGGGGATCTCCGCCGCCGACCGGGCCGCGACGCTGGTCGCGCTCACCGACGGGTCGACCCTGCCGGCCGACCTGGCCCGTCCCGGTCACATCTTCCCGCTCCGGTACGCCGAGGGCGGTGTCCTGAAGCGGGCGGGACACACCGAGGCCGCCGTCGACCTGGCCCGCATGTCTGGGCTCGCCCCGGCCGGCGTCCTGTGTGAGATCGTCAACGACGACGGCACCATGGCCCGGGTGCCCGACCTGATCGAGTTCTGCGACGCCCACGGTCTGTTGATGATCTCGATCGCCCAGCTCATCAGGTACCGGCGACAGAACGAGAAGCTGGTCCGTCGGGTGGCCGAGGCGCGCATTCCCACGGACTGGGGCGACTTCACCTGCTACGTCTACGAGTCGCTCCTCGACGGTGAGCAGCACGTCGCCATGGTCCGCGGTGCGGTCCAGGGCGAGAGCGATGTCCTGGTCCGGGTCCACTCCGAGTGCCTCACCGGTGACGTGTTCGGTTCCTTGCGCTGCGACTGCGGCGTCCAGCTGGACGCGGCCATGCACACCATCGCCGAGGAGGGCCTCGGGGCGCTCGTGTACCTGCGTGGCCACGAGGGTCGGGGGATCGGCCTCGGGCACAAGATCCGGGCCTACGGACTGCAGGAGCGGGGACGCGACACCATCGACGCGAACGTCGAGCTGGGACTCCCGGTGGACTCCCGCGAGTACGGCATCGGGGCGCAGATCCTGAACGACCTCGGGATCACCACGATGCGGCTGATGACGAACAATCCGGCCAAGTACGGGGGACTGGAGGGGTTCGGGCTGGAGATCACCGGTCGCGTGCCGGTCCAGAGCAAGCCGAACCCGGAGAACATCGAGTACCTCCGCACCAAGCGGGAACGCATGGGGCACCTGATCGACGACCTGGACGCCTGAGGAGGCCGACGTGGGCAAGGACTTCCGCGGGACGGACGGCCCGCTCACCGACGAGCCCGACGGCACCGGCATCCGTCTCGGGATCGCCTGTGCGCGCTGGAACGACGCCGTGACCTCCCGACTGCTCCGCGGTGCAACGGAGCGGGCCGAGGCGCTCGGGATCGCCGATGAGGACCTGGACGTGGCCTGGGTACCAGGGGCGTTCGAGCTGCCGCTGGCCGCGCAGTCCATGGCGCAGTCCGGGCGCTACGACGCCGTGGTGGCCCTGGGCTGCGTGATCCGGGGCGACACCGCTCACTTCGAGTACGTGGCCGGACCGGCCGCCGAGGGGATCATGCGGGCCCAGTTGGACTCCGGCGTGCCCGTCGTGCTCGGGATGCTCACCACCGAGGATCGTCGTCAGGCGCTGGTCCGCTCCGTGCTCCCGGAGGAAGGCCTCCCCGGCGACAACAAGGGCAGCGAGGCCGTCGACGTGGCCGTGGAGATGGCGCGCCTGCTGCGCTCCATCGCGGCGGGCTGAGCCGGCCGTTCAACGCCAGTGGCGCCGGGCCGCGTCGAAGGACGCGACCACTGCAAAGGCCGTGGCCACGTTCAGTGAGTCCGCCGATCCGGCCATGGGGATCCTGACCACCTCGTCGCACGCGTCGATCGTGGCCTCGTCGAGTCCTGGTCCCTCGGACCCCACGACCAGCGCCGTGGGGCCGTCCAGCGACCCGTCGGCGACCGCCTCGTCGACCGGCCGCCCTCGGTGCGGGCAGAGCGCCACTGACCGGATCCCGGCCTCCCGGAGCGAGGGGAGCTCGTCGGCGAGTGCGGCGAGCCGGGCGTGGGGGAGGACGGCGGACCAGCCGAGGGACACCCGGACGCACCGGCGGTAGTAGGGGTCCGCGGTCCGGGAGTCGGCGAGGACCCCGTGGAATCCGAGTCCCGCGGCGTTGCGGAACAGCGAGCCCAGGTTCTCGTGGTCGGCCGTGGCCTCGGTCACGAGCCACCGGTCGCCCCGCCGGAGCAGTTCGGCGGCCGGGAGCGGTCCGGGTCGAGCGGCGACGGCGAGGATGCCCCGGTGCACGTCGTAGCCGGCGGTCATCGCCAGGACCGAGCGGTCGGCGACCAGGATCGGGGCTCCGGGATCCAGGCGGTCCAGCACCCCGGCGAGCTGCTCGGCCCGTGGGGGAGTGACCAGGACCGATCGGATCTCGAGGCCGCCGTCGACGACACGCTCGAGCGCCACCCGCCCCTCGACGACGAACACGTCGCCGCGACGTCGGGCGTCCGGGTCCCGGAGGTGGAGGTAGTCGGTGACCCTCGGGTCGTCGGGCCCCTCGACGTGCTCCACCGGCTCGACGCTAGGTCAGGTCGATGTGCTGGGCCTGCAGCAGGTGACGGAACGCCTCCGCCGGGACCGGCCGGGAGTACAGGTAGCCCTGGCCGAGCTCGACGCCGAGGTCGGTGAGCGCCGTCTCCTGGTGCAGTTCCTCGATCCCCTCGGCGACGACCGCGGCCCCCATCTGGTCGGCCAGATCCACCACCGCGGCCACGATCCGCTGATTCGTGGGCTGCTGGAGTCCGTCCACGAAGCTCCGGTCGATCTTCAGGACGTCGAAGGCGAACCGGTGGATGTAGCCGAGCGACGAGTAGCCGGTTCCGAAGTCGTCGATCGCGAACCGGATCCCCCGTTCACGGAGCGAATCCATGCGCTGCTGCACCAGGTCGGTGTCCGTCAGCAGTGACGACTCGGTGATCTCGAGCGTGAGGCAGTCGGCCGGAAGGTCCTGGCTGGCGAGCAGCTCGACGACGCTGCGGACCAGGTCCTCGTCGTGCATCTCGGCCGCCGACAGGTTGACCGCCACGGTCAGGTGGCCTGCGACCGCCGGGTCGGCGGTGCGCCACGCCGCCAGGTCGCGGCAGGCTCGCTCCCGCATCCACCGACCCAGGTCGAGGATCAGGCCGCTCTCCTCGGCGAGCGGGACGAACACGTTGGGCCCCAGGAGTCCTCGGTGGGGGTGGTTCCAGCGCACCAGCGCCTCGAGGCCCACGATGCGCTGGGTGCAGAGGTCGACGACGGGCTGGTAGTACGCCTCGAGCTGGTCACCGGCGATGGCCCGGGCGAGGTCGCCACGGAGCTCGAAGCGGTCGTAGCTGTCGGAGTGCATGGCCGACTCGAACACGGTGATCTGCGGACGACCCAGCTGCCGGGCCGCATCCTTGGCCCGGTACATGGCGGTGTCGGCGTTGCGGAGCAGGTCCTCGGCACTCCACGAACGGTCGTGGTCGAAGGCGATGCCTGCGGATGCGGACACGGTGATGCTCCGGCCGTCGACGAGGAGCGGGTGGGCCAGCGATTCGAGCAGGTCCCGCGCCACCTCGCTCACCTGGGTCTCGCCGTGGCCGCGCTCGAGCACGACGAGGAACTCGTCCCCACCGCTGCGCACCGCAAGGTCCGCCTCGCCGGCCACCCGGGCCACCCGGTCGGCGACGGCACGCAGCACCACGTCGCCAGCGGCGTGCCCCAGGCTGTCGTTGATGTTCTTGAAGTCGTCGAGGTCGATCGAGATGACCGCGACGGAGCTGGCCCCGTCGTTGCGGGCCAGCATCGCCCCGAGCTCCGACCCGGCGCGGGAACGGTTCGCCAGACCCGTGAGGGCGTCGTGCGTCGCCTGGTGCTGGAGCCGTTCCACCATGGCGGTCCGCTCACTCACGTCCCGGCCGTTCAGCACGAACGCCGCCAGCGACGGCTCGGCCCGCAGGTCGGTCACCGTGGCCTCGATGTGCCGCCGTCGCCCGGCGGCGTCGTCGAACGCGAAGTGGAGGAGCCGGTCCGTGGATCGGGCGGTCTGTGGCACCACCTCGTCCCAGCGGAGCCCCGAGTTCGGGAAGACCTGGTCGAGCGTCCAGTCGTGGATGCCGCTGACGTCACGGCCCGTCACGGCGGCGACCGACGGGCTGGCGTAGCGGAGCCCGTCGCCGGGCACCACCGCCACCACGAGGTCGCTCGAGTGCTGGACCAGCGCCTTGAAGCGGGCCTCGGAGAGGACGAGCCGCTCCTCCGCCGACTTCCGGTCGCCGATCTCACGAGCCGTGAGCACGACACCGGCGACGTTCGGGTCGTCCGAGAGGTCGGTGCCGATGACCTCGAACCAGTGGTAGGTGCCGGCGACGTGGCGGAGTCGCAGCTCCCGGCTCAGCCGGCGTCCGAGCTGCACGGCATCGGCGAGCTCCGAGGCGGCCTCGCGATCGTCCGGGTGCACGAGCTCGAGCACGTCGAGTTGCTCGACGTAGTCGAGCGGGTAGCCGAGCAGTCGGGCGGCAACCGGCGAGACGTACGCCGGTCGGCGACGGTGGTCGAGGACGACGACGATGTCCGAGGAGTTGTCGACCAGTGCGCCGAAGCGCTCCTCGGAGCGCTGGCGCACGGTGCTCTCGGTCCGGTCCACGGCCCGGAGGGCGAACGAGGCGTCACGGCACAGACTCTGCAGCGCCTGGAGCTGCTCGGCGCTCAGGTGCGTCGACTCGGCCAGGATGGCGCCCCGCAGGTCGCCGTCGACGAGGACCACGGCGGCGACCCACCCCGGGACTCCGAGCTCGACCAGCTCGCCGGTCCCGATGGGTCCCCCGCCGGCCCGCCGCTCGTTGACTGCCGCTCGCACCAGCGGCGCCGTGGCGGGGTGACCGTGGGTGGCGGCGGCCCCGGCGGCCCGGCCCTGCTCGGGCGGGTCGACGAGGAGGAACCGGGGCGCATGCTCCCCGTGCCCGACGAGCGCCGCGGCCCCGGCGGCCAGGATCTCCTCGATGCGCAGGTCGGACTCCGCTCCGACGAGTTGCTCGCTCACGGACCGAAGGGTCGCCTCGGTCTCTGCCGTCGTCTGGTTCGTCCGGACGAGCCGGCCGAGTCGGACCACGACGAGGGGAGCCAGGAGCAGGGAGCCGGCCACGGGCAGCCACATGGTGGCGGTGGAGAGGCCGATCAGCGAGAGCGTGATCAGCGACGGCGGCACCAGCAGCGCCAGGCCCAGCACGGCGACCCGGGTCCGGGTCAACCGTCGCAGGTGGGCGCGTCCGCTGGCGCGCTGCATCAGACCGATGACGCTCGGGTGCAGCAGTCCGGCGGCACCGAGCACGAAGACGGCGGCGGCCGGGACCAACCGGGCCTGCGTCGGCATCCGGTCGGCGGTGACCAGGGTGGCGGTCAGGTCCAGGAGCACCACGGCCGCCAGACCGGCAGCGAGCAGCCGGTTGCTGGTCGACCGGTGGCCACCGGCCCGGGTGATCATGGTCGCGGCTGCCACGAGGAGGGTCGACAGGGCGCTGTAGAGGACGTTGATGGCCAGTGCGGATCCGCTGGCCTCGGCGTCGGCGAGGAACGGGAGGAGCACCAGTTCCCACTGCAGGACCGCGACCGCCAGGGCCGCCACCAGTGCATCGATCACCAGGTCGGGGCTCGGCCGGCCGATCCGGCCGCGGATGATCACGGCGATGGCGGCCAGGAACAGCGGGTAGGACGCGATGCTGCAGGCGTCGGCGACGCTCGGGAACGGGTAGTCGACGCCGGTCATGGCCGCCTCGACGCCGCGGACCATGGCCCCGGTCAGCGACGAGCCTCCGGCGAGCAGCATGAACGTTCCGGCCTGCCGGATGTCAGCGGGGAGCCTCCGGACGCGCCGGGCCGCCACGAGCAGGGTCGTCCAACCCACGATCAGATACCAGGGGCCGGCGACCGCTGCGGGCAGGACGGCGACGGCCGCAATGGCGGCCGCACCCACGAGAGCGAACCTCATGAAGCCCCGACGGTCCAGGGGACTCCCGCTTCGTGCGTCCTGCTCAGGCGCGTCCGATCGGGCTGCCGGCTCCTGGTCACGCTGCTCGTGGACCGATCCGATCGGTGGTCCTGTTCGTCGGTCCATGTGCTCGATCCCGGGCCCGCCGACCCGTCGCCTTTCACTCGCCCTCGGGTCCGGGAATGCAGGTGCCCGGGCCTCGCTGTGGGGGGACCGTCGGCGGCGAACGCGGGGATTCAAGGATTCGCGCCGGTAAACCTCGGGACGTCGGTCTCGGTGACCCGGCCCGGTCAGCGGGTCGACCCCGAGCTGCGGTGCTGGGCGGGGTGGCGGTTCAGCGGCTGGTGGTTCGCCCGGAACGGACCTGCGTCCACATCCGCCAGCCGGCGAGCGCGCCGAAGACGCACATCCACACCAGCACGCCGACCGTGGCGAGCGTCGGCATCGACCCCGAGGCGGCGAAGACGTAGATGTACGGAGCCAGGAACGCACCCAGGACGACTGCTGCCCAGCCCAGCGCGTCGTGCCAGGGCCGATGGGCGTCGCGCAGGATCTTGACGGTCACGGCCTGGGACACGCCGTAGGGGGGCGCAGTGAGGAGATCGATCGCCAGGAAGACCCACGGGTCGACGCCGTACCGTCCGAGGGTGGGCCAGGCCACGAGCGCCCGCGCTGCGGAGAACAGGACGACACCGACCGCCCACGACCGGCCGAGCACCCCGAGCGAGGTGACATCGTGCCGCCAGGATCGACGGAGGGACCCGGCTGGTGCGGTCACGACGGAACCATCGGCAGGTCGAGGTCGATCTGGAGGCTTTTCTCGAGGTCCTCGACGGCCCAGCGGTAGACGTTCGGTCGGATCCGCGCGATCACCTGCAGCATCTCGGGCATCCACATCCCGGTGGGGAGGATGTCGCCACCCATGAAGTGGCTCGGGGGCGCGAGGCGCCGGACCGGTAGGCCGTAGGTGCCGGCGAAGAAGTCGAACATCCACTCCTCGATCAGGAAGCAGAACCCGTCGCAGCGGTCACGGATCCCGGCGAGGAACGCCGCCCGGTGGAGTTCGTTGGCGACCCCCAGGCCCCGCTGGTCCGACTTCACCGCCAGCGATCCGATCTCGCAGAGGACGCCCTCGGGTACCGGCACCTCGGGGTCGAAGCGGGAGACCGGTAGCTCGTCGAAGGTGCCGAGGATCGTCCGGACGACGCCGACGATGGCTCCGGGCTCGCCGCCCTCCCGCTCGCGGTCCCCGTCGTCGGTGATGACGTGCAGGATGCTGCCCTCACGCCAGGGTTCGCTCTCCTCGACGTGCCGGCGGGGCGACTCGGCGCAGAACCCGCTGGTTCGGAAGACGTCGTAGACGAACTGTTCGGCCCGGACCCCCAGGTCCGAGGTGGGGAGCACCGATCGGCACACGAGCCCCGGCTCGAGCCGGTCCGGGATGAAGCCACGGTTGGGGTCCGGCGCGACCCGACCCGGGTCCGGAGGGCCGAGCGGTCCGGGAGCGCCGTTCCTGCGGGCGGCGGGCGTGGCCGGGCGGGGAGGTGCGGCGAGGACTGCGGGGGAACGCCGCAGGTCGACGGTCTCGACGGCGGATGCCGGAGCCGGGTTGACCGTGATGGGGCGGTCGAGCTCGAGTGCCACGTGTTGCATCCTTGCGACACGCCCCCCCAGCAGCACCACCGTGGTGCCGGGCACGGCCACCAGACAACACGCTCCGTGGTCGTCCTGACAAGGGGCGGCCTGCACTTGAGGAGAACTTGAGGTTGTCGCCACCCCGGCGGATCCGGCCCGTCGGCCTCCGGAACCGGGTTCGCGGCGCTCCGGTCGCACGGCTAGCGTGCCCGCCGTGCTGCGACTGGTCCTGCCGAAGGGTTCGCTCGAGGCTGCCACGCTGCAGCTGTTCGAGGATGCCGATCTCCCCGTCCGCCGCTCGTCATCGGTGGCCTACCGGGCCTCGATCGACGACCCGAGGATCGATTCGGTCCGGATCCTCCGGCCCCAGGAGATCCCGCACTACGTGGCCGACGGGCTCTTCGACCTGGGGATCACCGGCCGGGACTGGGTCGAGGAGACGAGCTCCGACGTCGTGTCCCTGGGTGAGCTCCGCTACTCCAAGGTCACCAGCAACCCCATCCGGGTCGTGGTGGCCGTTCCGCAGGACTCCCCCTACCAGGAGGTCGCCGACCTTCCCGAGGGGGTCCGGGTGTCGACGGAGTACATGGAGCTGACCCGGCGCTACTTCGAGTCCAAGGGAGTCCGGGCCGACCTGCGGCTCTCCTACGGGGCCACCGAGGCCAAGGTCCCCGACATCGTCGACTGCGTGGTCGACATCACCGAGACCGGGAATGCGCTCCGGGCGGCAGGACTCCGGATCATCGACGAGGTGCTCGTCTCCTACACCGAGCTGGTCGCCAATCCGGAGGCCTACGCGGATCCGGTGCGTCGACACGCCATGGAACAGGTCCTCACCCTGCTGCAGGGTGTGCTCGAGGCTCGGGGCAAGGTCCTCGTCAAGCTCAACGTGCCCTCGTCCCAGCTCGACGCCGTGATCGGGTTGCTGCCAGCCATGAAGACACCCACGGTGAACGAGCTCTACGGAGGCGCCGGTTACGCCGTCGAGGCCGTGGTCGACAAGTCCCGGATCAACATCCTGATCCCCGACCTCAAGGACGCCGGCGCCACGGACCTCATCGAGCTCCCGCTCTCGAAGATCGTCCACTGAGGCCGAACCCCGTGGTCGTTCACCGCAGCGAGTCGGGAGTCGTCTCGGCCTTCGACGACGCCGCCGGGGTGGGGAGGATCCTCGACGACAACGGCCGGCTCATCCCGTTCCACTGCGTCTCCATCGCCGACGGCACCCGGTGGATCGCCGAGGGCACGGCGGTGGTGTTCAGCAGGCGGCTCGGTCCGACCGGACTGCTCGAGGCGGTCGGGGTGAGCGCCGGTCCCGGCTGATCGGTGATCAGCCGGCGCCGGCGGTACCGGCCGCGGCGTCGAGCGACTCCTTCACCTGGACGAACACCATCTGGGCCTGGCCGAGCGTGTCCCGGAGCATCTGCTGGTGCTCGCCGAGCTCGTCGCCGGCGGAGTCGATGACCGCGCGGAAGGCCTCGATGACGACGGCGGCCTCGTGGAACTTCGGCGGCGTGGCGTCGAGGTAGATGAGCGCCAGGTCGAAGAACCGCATGAGGTGCGAGGTCAGGACCTCGCTCACCGGCGTGGCGGCCACCTGCGCCCGGACCCGAGTCATCTCGGCCAGTTCCGCCCGGAGCTGCTCGCGTTCCTCCGGGCTCATCGTGCTCAGGTCGAGGCCGATGGCCTGGGCCGCCATGGCCAGAGCGGCCTCCTCGCCGGCGCCGTCGGCGTCGGCGTCGGCGGACGCGGCCGGCCGGCTCGTGTCGACCGGCCGTTCGCCTTCGGGTGTCCAGAGCGATCCCACGTCGACCATCCAGTGCGTTCGGGGGCGTCGATGCGGTCACCGGGCCCGGGTGCTGGTACGGTAGCCGGGTCACAACAAGTGGGTTGCCGCCCCTCCTGCCTGCCGCCCGTGCGGACTGCAGGACCATCGTGCACGACGAGGATCGTCGGGTTCGTGGCGGACGCCCGTGGGTGTCCGCCCGTTGCGTTTTCGGGCCGGCCACCGCCACCGCCGAGGCGGTGGTTCGAGCAGAGGAGCATCACGAAGAGGATGAGCTGTTGAGGAGTGATCGGCCATAGCTGCGTCAGCGGGAGACGACACACGGGTCAACGACCAGATCCGGGCCCGAGAGGTCCGGCTGATCGGCCCGGACGGGGCGCAGCTCGGCATCGTGCCGCTGCCCGAGGCGCTGTCGACGGCGCGGTCGATGGATCTCGACCTGGTCGAGGTCGCAGCCGGGGCCTCGCCCCCGGTGTGCCGGGTCATGAACTTCACGAAGTTCAAGTACGAGGCGCAGCAGCGGGCCAAGGAGTCGCGCAAGAAGGCGACGACCATCGTGGTCAAGGAGATGAAGTACCGACCGAAGATCGGCGATGGGGACTTCGACACCAAGACCAGGAAGGTGGCCCAGTTCCTCGGCGAGGGCCACAAGGTCAAGGTGACGATCATGTTCCGGGGCCGCGAGATGCAGCACCCGGAACTGGGCCGACGGATCCTCGACCGGGTCGCCGAGGAGGTCGCCGAGGTCGGCAAGGTCGAGGTCATGCCGAAGCAGGACGGCCGCAACATGACGATGGTCCTCGGACCCGACAAGAAGGCCCAGGCGAAGGCGCCCAGGCCGGCGCCAGCCGCTGGTGAGGGGACCGAGGAACCGACCGGCACGACAGAGGTTCCCGAGGAACCGACCGGCACGACAGAGGTTCCCGAGGAGCCGACCGAACAACAGGAACCCGTCGCCGTCGAGGCGACCGAGTGAGACAGGCCACCGCCCGTGGCGGTGGCTGAGTGAGACAGGCCACCGCCCCACGGCGGTGGCCGACGAACGAGAGGTAGGCGACGATGCCGAAGATGAAGACCCACAGCGGCGCTGCGAAGCGCTACAAGGTCACCGGGACGGGCAAGATCCTGCGCCGCAAGGTGAACCGGAACCACATCCTCGAGAAGAAGCCCTCCAAGCGGACCCGCCGGTTGGCGGGGACGACCGAGGTCACTGGTGGCGACCGGGCCCGCGCCCGTCGCCAGCTGGGCATCTGAGGAACACCGAGCGAAGGGAGCGAACACATGGCACGGGTGAAGCGTGGCGTGCACGCCAAGAAGAAGCGTCGGGTCGTCCTCTCCAGGGCGAAGGGCTACTACGGCAACCGCAGCCGGAGCTTCCGCGCGGCCAACGAGGCCGTCATGCATGCGGGGCAGTACGCCTTCCGTGACCGTCGGGCCCGCAAGGGCGAGATGCGGAAGCTCTGGATCCAGCGGATCAACGCCGGATGCCGGGCACACGGGACGAGCTACAACCGCTTCATCAATGGCCTGAAGATCGCCGGCGTCGAGGTCGACCGCAAGGTCCTTGCGGACCTCGCCGTGCACGAGCCTGAGGCCTTCGCCTCGCTGGTCGCCGTGGCGACCGAGGCGCTCGCCTCGGCTCCGGCGCCGAGCGACGCCTGAGCTCCGTCCGGTCGTCGATCCGGTCCCGTTCGTGAGCGATCCGCTCGCGCGGACGAGCCCGGCGCTGCAACGGCTCCGACGGCTCTCCAGGCGCCGTGAGGCTCGGGCCACCGAGCGGGTGATGCTCGTCGATGGTCCCGTCCTCGTGGACGAGTCGCTCCGATCCGACCTGAGGGTCACCGCGGTCTTCGCGGACGAGGACCTCGACCCGGCGACCGGCGTGCTCCAGCGAGCCCGGGCCGCCAGTATCGAGGTGGCGACCGTCCGTTCGGGTGACCTGGCCCGGGTCCTCGATCTCGTGACCCCCCGTGGCGTGGTCGCGGTGGTCGAGCAGCCGACGCATCGGCTCGCCGACGTCCTGGCCGAGTCCGTGCGGCAGCGCCGTCCGGTCGTCGTCGCAGTGGAGCTCCAGGACCCGGGGAACGCCGGGACGCTCGTCCGGGTCGCCGAGGCGGCTGGTGCCGTGGGCGTCGTGCTCACGACGGGCTCGGTCGACCCGTGGAACCCCAAGGCCGTCCGCGCGGCGGCCGGGTCGAGCCTCCGGCTGCCGGTCGTCGCCGGTGTGTCCGTCGACGATGTCCTGGTGGGGCTGGCCGCGGCGGGTCTGGGTCTGCTCGCCACCTCCGCCGCGGGTTCGTCGTTCCCCGAGGACTCCGAGCTCGGCGGCTCGTTCGCGCTCTGCATCGGCAACGAGGCGCACGGCCTCGACCACGAGGTCCTCCGCGCCGCGGACGGTCTGGTCACCATCCCGATGGCCGGCGGGGTGGAGTCCCTCAACGCCGGCGTCGCGGCCGCGGTGGTCCTGTTCGAGGCGGCCCGGCAACGGCGCGCCGTCCCCGGCTCCGGAGTCGTTCGCGGGCCGGTCGGGTCGGTGGGCCATGAGGTTGGCGATGTGGCGGACGGAGATGAAGCCGGTGGCGCTCGCGGCGGAGCGTGAGGCGTGAGCGCGCCGGATGCGTCCTCGCCGATCGAGGAGCTCGCCGATCTGGCAGCCGAGGGAGTGGCGGCCGTGGCCGCCACCGATCGACTCGAGCAGCTCGGCGAGCTGGGCGGTCGGCTGCTCGGGAAGAAGTCGAGACTGGCCGGACTGAAGGCCGGTCTCCGGGACGCGACCGCAGAGGAACGCGCTGAGCTCGGGGCCGCGTTGAACGACGCCCGTCGGACACTCGAGGAGGCCGTGGAGCGTCGCCGGCGCATGTTGTCCGAGGCCGAGTCGAACGCCCGACTCGCTCGTGAGGCGCTCGACCTGACCGAGGAGCTGGATCGCGCTCGGATCGGTCACGCCCACGTGATCACCCAGACCTGGGAGCGACTCGAGGACGTCTTCGTCGGGATGGGGTTCACCGTTGCTGCTGGCCCGGAGATCGAGACCGACTGGTTCAACTTCGAGGCGCTGAACCTTCCGCCCTCGCACCCGGCCCGCTCGCTGTGGGACACCCTCTACCTGGACACCGCAGACCTGGAGGGGGTCGCGGACGAGCAGCTGCTGTTGCGCCCCCACACCTCACCCGTGCAGGTCCGCACCATGCTCGCCGCGGTTCGGGACGGGTCGGGGCCGCCGATCCACGTCGTGTGCCCCGGACGCGTCTACCGCCGGGACACCGCGGATGCGACCCACCTCCCGGTCTTCCACCAGATCGAGATGCTCGTCGTGGACCGGAACGTGACGATGGCCGACCTCGCCGGGACGATCGAGGAGTTCACGAAGGCCTACTTCGGCGAGGACCTGACGAGCCGGCTGCGGCCCTCGTACTTCCCGTTCACCGAGCCGTCCGCCGAGGTCGAC
>SXMI01000266.1 GCA_005777415.1 Actinomycetota bacterium
ATCTGTAAATCTAAGCTCAGGGCTTCATGCCAAGTTGCTGCGCACGATCCTACGATGCCAGAACAACTGGACTCGCTGTGCGTCGACGACGACGAGGTGCAGGACCGTGCGCTCGCCGTCGCCGTGCAACTCGCCGAGGGCGCCCAGTCCGCCATCCGCTGGACCAAGCACTCGCTCAACAACTGGTACCGGGACCACACCTCGATCTTCGACGCGTCCTGGGGGCTCGAGTTCTACGGGTTCGGCGGCCCCGACGCCGCCGAGGGGCTGGCCTCACACCGGGAGAAGCGTCCGCCCCGCTTCGACGGGCCGACCTCGGAGTAGCCGCCCCGTCCCGGCCGTCACCCGGCCGCCCCGTCCCGGCCGTCACCCGGCCGCCCCGTCCCGGCCGTCACCCGGCCGGTGCAAACAGCGCCGCTCCGGCGATCCCGGCGTCGGTGTGCATCTGCGCCGGCACCACCGTCGTCCGGGTCTCGATGTGCGGCAGGAACCGGTCGGCGTGCTTCGACACCCCGCCGCCGATGATGATCAGGTCGGGCCACAGGAGCTTCTCCAGGAGCTGCAGGTACGCCTCCACCCGGTGCGCCCACTTCTTCCAGCCCAGGTCCTCCTCCTCCCGGACGGACGCCGCCGCCCAGTCCTCGGCATCGCCGCCGTGCAGCGGGAGGTGGCCGAGCTCGGTGTTGGGGACCAACCGGCCGTCGACGAACACGGCGCTGCCGATCCCGGTCCCCAGCGTCACCATCACCACGACGCCGTCGACCCCGGCGCCCGCACCGAAGCGCCTCTCGGCCACCCCGGCGGCGTCTGCGTCGTTGATCACCGCCACCGGTCGACCGGTGGCCGCCGCCAGCAGCCCGGCGGCGTCGGTGTCGATCCACCCCGGGTCGATGTTCGCGGCGGTGCGCGCCACCCCGTGCTGGACGACCGCTGGCAGGGTGACACCGAGCGGTCCCGGGCAGTCGAGCTGGTCGACGAGCTCGGCGACGACACCCGCCACCGCCTCCGGGGTGGCCGGGTGCGGGGTCAGCAGGCGGATGCGTTCCCGGGTCAGCGTCCCGGTCGAGGTGTCGACGGGGGCCGCCTTGATCCCGGTGCCACCGACATCCACGCCCACGGCGATCCGTCCGGCATCCCGGTCCGCATCCGACATCGCTCCCCGGTCGTCCACGTCTGCCTCCTGGAGGATCCCCTCGGTAGGGCTCGACTGTAGGGGAGACTCTCGGGGTCGATCGGGAGGTGCACATGAGCGAGGCGAGCGTGACCGGGGCCGGGTCCCGGACGGAGCCGGATCTCGAGGCGGACGGTTCCGCGCCGCGTCTGGGTCCGTGGCTGTGGCTGGTCGGGGCGGTGATCCTGGTCGCCGGCGTCCTCTTCGGCTACGACCAGGGGGTCATCGCCGGGGCGCTGATCGGGATCGAGAAGGAATGGGACGTCTCGACCCGGCTGGTCGAGGTCATCACCAGCTGGGTGACGCTCGGGGCGCTGGTCGGGGCGCTGGTGGCCGGCAGCATCGCGGACCGGATCGGCCGACGGGCCGCCGTGCTCGTGGCGGCGGTGCTCTTCGTGGCGGGGGCCATCATCGAGGCCGCCTCGCCCAACCCGACGGTGCTCGTGGTCGGCCGCCTCGTGGTCGGCTTCGGTGTCGGCGTCGCGTCCGTCGCCGCGCCCCTCTACGCCGCCGAGATGGCGCCGACCCGGGTCCGGGGCCGGTTCGTGTCCTGGTACCAGTTCGGCATCACCTTCGGCATCTTCCTGGCCTACCTGGTCGACCAGCTCCTCTCGAGCGGTGACCGGTGGCGGGCGATGCTCGGCGTCTCGGCGGTCCCGGCGGTGCTCCTGGTGCTGTTGATCCTCCCGTCGACCGACACGCCCCGGTGGTACGTCACGAAGGGCAGGAAGGCCGACGCCCGACGGGCCGTCGAGCGGATCCGCCCCGATGATCCCGACGCCGGCATGGCCGAGATCGAGGACTCGATCGCCGAGGACGTCCCCCAGGCGTCAGGGGGGGAGGTCTTCGGCCGACGCTGGCGGACCCCGTTGCTCCTGGGCATCGGTCTGGCCGTGTTCCAGCAGATCACCGGGATCAACGCGATCATCTACTACGCCAACAAGATCTTCGCCGCCGCCGGGTTCGAGTCCGTGGCCGACCAGACGGCGGCGACCACCTGGGCGATCGGCGCCGTGAACGTCCTGGCCACCCTGATCGCAGTGGCGTTCGTCGACCGGCTCGGCCGGCGGCCGCTCCTGCTCGCGGGTCTGGTCGGCATGGCGGTCAGTCTGACGGCGGTCGGCTTCGCCTTCCGGTCGCTCGCCGACATCCCCGAGGACCCGGTCACCCAGACCGCACGCGTGACGAACTCCGGGGCGCTCGCGCTCGTCGGACTCGTCGTCTACATCGCCTCGTTCGCGTTCTCGCTCGGCCCGGTGGTCTGGACGCTCATCAACGAGATCTTCCCGCGCTCCATCCGGGGCCGCGGCGTCTCGGTGGCGACGGCGTTCAACTGGGGGAGCGCCTGGCTGGTCAGCCAGTTCTTCCTGTCGCTCACCGAGTCGATCGGGCAGGCGGCGACGTTCTGGCTGTTCGCCGCCATGTGCGTGCTCGCCTTCCTCTGGATCTGGCGGTTCGTGCCCGAGACCCGCGGGCGTTCGCTCGAGGACATCGAGCAGATGTGGGTGGACCGGGCTGAGTCCTGACGGCGTGCGTCGGGTCGGGTGTGACGGCCCGGGTCAGGCCGGGGTGGCGTCGAAGAAGGCGAGCACGACCTCGGTCGCCGACACGTCGGTGTTGGTCGGGCCGGCGAACAGGTCGAGCAGCCCGGACGTCCCGGCCCAGGTGTGGCCGCTGCCCTGGAGCGACCAGTACTCCACGCGGTGGTCGCCGCAGCCCTGGAAGGTCGACACCTGCACTGTCGGTGCCCGCTGGTCGACGACGGGGACCGGATCGCAGCCGGCCCGGGCGGCATCGGTGGCGACGACGTCGGAGACGGGCAGTCCCAGCGGCGGGGCGAAGACGACCTCGGAACCGCTCAGCGGCGCGATCGGATCGGCGGTGCCGTGCAGGATCATGACGTCCGTGGGCGGCGAGGCCGGGCACAGGTCGGTCAGATTCGTGCCGCCCGATCCGGCCACGGCCCGGAACCTCCAGGGCACCGTGCAGCTGAGCGCCTGGGCCATGGCGGCCCCGGCCGAGAAGCCGGCGGCGAACTCCCGGTTGCGATTGATGCACGCGCGGTCCTCGATGACGTCGATCAGGTGGTTCACGAACCCGATGTCGTCGACGCCGGTGGCGAGTCCGCCCGGGACCGCCCAGCGGGGCCCCGGGTCGCTGCCCAGCGGCGTGACGACCACGTACCCTCGGTCGGCGGCGCGGCCCGACAGCCGGGCGTACGAGTCCCACCCCTCCGGGCCGAGCGCGAACGGGTGGAGCGAGACCAGGAGGGGTGCGGCGTAGGGCGCACTGGTGGGGGTCTGGACCAGGGCGCGGCGGGCGAGCCCCTGCCACTCCAGGGAGATGGTGCTGCGGCCCGGTGGCAGACCGTCCGGGTTCCCGCACCCGGATGACGGGGCGACGACGGTGCCGGCCACGATGCCGCGGCCCGGCGGCTGGGGCAGGACCGATGGCGGCGGCGAGGGTGGGGGAGCGCACGCAGCGGTGACCACTGCGACGACGCCGGCCAGTGCCAGCGCGACGCGCCGCCCCGTGCGACCGGAACGCCGCCGGCCCTGCCGGACGCCGCCCGTCCGCTCGGTCTGTTGGTCTGTCCGGTCCCGCACGTCGATCCGCCCACTCGATTCGGTCCGGCCCGGGTCGCCCACGCCGCCGGACGAGGTGTCCGTTGTCCGGTTGATGGTACGTGAGCCCGGGAGCGCTGTCCCGTGCCACCACTGGGTGGATCCCCCCGGCCGCGAGGGGTGGTCGGTAGCGTCGGGGCGGGCCACATCACCACCAACAGGAGGTGCCCGACATGACCACTGACGTCACCGACGAGCAGATCGCGAGCGGACTGAAGTCCATCACCAAGTTGTGGTGGGTGTTCCTCATCACGGGGATCGCCTGGCTCCTGATCGCCGTGCTCGTCCTGCGCTTCAACGAGACCTCGGTCGACACCGTCGGGCTGATCCTCGGCTTCGTCTTCCTGGGGGCCGCGCTCAACGAGTTCGTGATCTTCGGCGTCATGCGCAGCGGCTGGCGCTGGCTGAACCTGGTGCTGGGCGCCGTGTTCGTCGTCGGCTCGATCTACTGCTTCGTCTCGCCCCAGGACGCCTTCTGGGAGCTCGCCAGCATCCTCGGCCTGCTGCTCGTCCTGATGGGCGCCTTCCAGATCATGGGGGCGATCATCTCGCGGGCCGGCAACGAGGTGTGGTGGCTGGGTCTGGTCGTCGGCATCATCGAGGTGCTGCTCGGCTTCTGGGCGTCACAGCAGTACTACCCGGCCCGGGCGGCGCTGATCCTCCTGTGGGTCGGGTTCTTCGCCCTGTTCCGGGGGATCACCGAGATCGTCACGGCGTTCCAGGTCCGTTCCGCCGACCGCGACCTGGGGGCCATGGGCGTCAGCTGATCCGGCCGATCGCCCGCTCGGCGCGCGTCCCCGGCCACCGGGGGCGCGCGCCGGTGCGTTTTTCTGGCACCCTTCGGGGGTGGAGGAGCACCTGCCCGGGGGAGTGGCCGACGTCATCGTCGAGCACATGGCCGACATGGTCCTGGTCGTGGACTCCCTGGGGCGGATCGCCTACGCCAACCACACCGCCGAACTGGTGCTCGGTTGGTCCCGGGTCGACTGGATCGGCCGGAGCGCCTTCGACCTGATCCACCCCGACGACGTCGGCTCCGCCGCCGAGTCGTTGGCGACCGCCTCGGCGTCCGGGCCGGGGATCAAGCAGCCGATCGAGCTCCGGGTCCGGACCTCGGAGGGCGCGTGGCGTCCGGTCGAGATCATCAGCTCGAACATGCTCGACGAGCCGTCGGTGCGGGGACTGGTCATCGTCGCCCGTGATCTCACCGCCAGGGCCGGCGGGGTCGCCGTCGCCGAGGCCGAGCGCCGCCGCTTCGAGCAGGTCTTCGACCGATCCCCCTTCGGGATGGCGCTCGTCGACGACGACCAGCGACTCGTCAGGCTGAACGCCACGATGGCCCACCTGTGCGGTCGGACCCAGGCGGACCTGGCCGGCACGACCGTGGTCGGGCTGGTGGTCGACGACGACCGGGAGCGGTTCGAGGAGTTCACCTCGCTGGCGATCGACGGCGCCGAGCAGGAGGCGGTCGAGGTGCGGGTCGTCGACGACGACGACGTCACCCGGTGGGTTCGGGCGTCGCTGTCCCGCATCGAGGGCGACGACGGATCGTTCATCCACCTGGTGCTGCAGTTCGAGGACGTCACCGAGGAGCACGCGCTCCGTGAGCAGCTCCTGTACGCGGCCACGCACGACGACCTGACCGGACTGTTGAACCGTCCCGGGTTCCAGAGCATCTACGAGCACGTCGCCGCCCGGGAACGGGGACACGGTGGTCCGTCGGCCGCCCTGTTGTTCATCGACCTGGACGGCTTCAAGCAGGTCAACGACGTCCACGGCCACGAGGCGGGCGACCTGCTGCTCGAGCTCGTGGCCGGGCGCATCCGGCGGACGGTCCGGACCAGCGATGCCGTGGCCCGGATCGGCGGCGACGAGTTCCTGGTGCTGCTCGACCCGGTGGTCAGCACCGGTGTCGCCTCCGACCTGGCCGAGCGGATCCGGGCGGCGATCCACCAGCCGGTCGAGCTGCCGTCGGCGATCGTCAACATCAGTGCCAGCATCGGGGTCTCGGTGGCTCGTGGGGCCGATGACATGTCCGACGGACTGAACCGGGCCGACGCGGCCGCCTACGTCGTGAAGCGCGGCGGCGGCAACGGTGTGTCGGTGGTCGACGCCTCGTGAGCGACGCGGCCGAGGTGCCGGCCGAGGTGGATACGCCGGCGCCCGGCCACGTGTCGTTGTCGGGTCGGACGATCGTGGTCACCGGAGCGGCGCAGGGCATCGGGCGGGCCACCGCCCGGGCCGTCGCCTCGTTCGGCGGTGACCTGGCGATCATCGACCGGGACCCCGAGGTCGACCGGATCGCCGCCGAGCTGCGGGGTTCCGGTCGTCGGGTGGTGGTCGGGACGTTCGACGTGCGTGATCGCGCTGCGGTCGAGGAGTTCGCCCGTCGGGTCGAGGCCGAGCTCGGTGTCGTGCACGGGGTCGTGAACAACGCGGGCGGGACCTTCCGGGCCGAGTTCCTGGACTCCTCGCCCAAGGGCGACGCCGCGCTCGTGGCCGAGAACTTCACGAGCGTCGTCGACGTGACCCGCTCGTTCGTGCCGCTCATGACGGCGGGTGGGTCGATCGTGAACGTGACCTCGAGCGAGGCGTTCCAGGCGGCACCGGGGTTCTCCGTGTACAGCGCCATGAAGGCCGCCCAGGAGCAGCTCGCCCGGACGCTCGCCCTCGAGCTGGCGGACCGGGGGATCCGGGTGAACTGCGTCGCGCCGGACGGGATGCCGACCGAGGGGGACGCCGAGCTGGCCGCGGCGGTGGCCGAGTCGTCGTCGTTCCGGCCGCCGCCGGTCCCGCCGTGGGGTCGCTTCGCCCCGCCGTCGGCCTGCGCAGCGGTGATCGTGTTCCTGCTCGGCGACCTGGCCGGGTTCGTCACGGGCGCGTCGATCGCCGTGGACGGTGGCCTGCGGGCCGCCGGCGGCTGGCACCGAACCCCACCCCCCACCCCGATATAGGGGTCGCGCGCGGCGTACGTGTCGCGCGATTCAGCCGGAGAACGGCGCGACCCGAGTCCGTGGCGGTCGAATCGTGGGGGAGACTGCGGGCGTGTGGCGCCTGACCCTCCGCACCGCCCGGGTGCACTGGCGGCGGTTCGTGCTCACCTCGAGCGCCGTGGTGATCGGTGTGGCGTTCGTGGTGGGGTCGTTCGTGCTCACCGACAGCCTGTCGATCTCCATCACCTCGCTGCTGGAGGAGTCGTCCACCCGGAGCGACCTGGTGGTCCGACCCGAGGGATCAGGCGGTGGTCGGGGACCCCGTGGGGTGTTCGGCGGTCCGCGGGCCGGGATCCCGGTCGACCTGGCCGAGCGGATCGCCCGGGTCCCCGGGGTCGAGGCCGCGGAGCCGGTCGTCTCCGGCCCGTCCCAGCTGCTCGAGTCCGACGGCTCCGCCGGTGCGTTCGACTTCGCGCTCCTGAGCAACTGGCCGGAGCGGCCGGAGTCCTTCGGGGTCGTGCTCGCCGACGGTCGCGCCCCGACGGCGCCGGGGGAAGTGGTTCTCGACGAGGCCACGGCCTCCGACCGGCGGGTCGGCGTCGGCTCCACGGTCCGGATCGCAACGGCGCGCGGGGTGCTGGACGCCACGGTCGTCGGGCTGGCCTCGCAGCAGGCCGGCTCGCTCCTGGCTGCGGCGCCGGTGCTGGCGGTCACGCTCGAGCAGGCGACCGAGCTGATCGGGGTGCCGGGCTACGTCGGGTTCGTGAACGTCGGCGTCGAGTCGACGGCCGACCTGCGGACGGTGTCGTCCGAGGTGGCGGTCGCCGCCGGTCCGGGTACGGCGGTGGTGTCGTCCTCGGACCTGCTCGCCGAGGCCCGTGAGCAGGTCGACGAGATCCTCACCACCTTCGTCGGCCTCCTGCTCGGCTTCGCCGCCGTCACGTTGTTCGTCAGCAGCTTCCTGGTGTGGAACACCTTCTCGGTCGTGCTGGCCCAACGGACCCGGGAGCTGGCGCTGCTGCGGGCGGTCGGGGCGAGTCGCCGACAGGTTCTGGGTTCGGTCCTCGGCGAGGGCGCCGTGGTGGGGGTCGTGTCGTCGATCATCGGAATCGGGGCCGGGCTGCTGATCGCGATCGGGCTTCGCCGGCTCCTCGGCCTGCTCGGCGTCGAACTGCCCGATGCCGGGTTGATCCTGGCGCCCCGGACGGTCGCCGCTGCGGTGGCCGTGGGGCTGGTGGTGACGTTGATCTCGGCCCTGGGTCCCGCCCGTCGGGCGACGACGGTCCCGCCGGTCGCCGCCGTCGCCGCCGTCGATGCCACCCCGGGCCGACGGCGGCTCGGCCGACCGGTGGTGGGGACCGTGCTGGTGGTGGTCGGGTTGGTGGTCGCCACCCGGGCCGGTTCGGTGCCTCCGGACGAGGTGGAGTCCCGTGTCCGACTCGTGGCCGTCGGGGGGCTGCTGGTGTTCCTCGGCGTGGTCGGTGTCGCCCGATTCCTGGCGGGCCCGGTGGCGGGTGCGATCGGCTGGCCGTGGCGGCGGTTCGGTGGCGTGGCGTCGCGAGTCGCGGCCGCCAACGCGGTGCGGAACCCCCGTCGAACCGCCTCGACGGCCTCGGCGCTGATGGTCGGGCTCGCGCTCGTCGCCACCACGGTGGTCGTCGGCGAGTCGGTCCGCACGGCGATCCGGGCCGGACTGGCCCGCTCGGTCTCGGCCGACGTGGTGGTCGACTCGGGTTCGATCGCCCCGTTCGACGAGGACGCGCTGACGGCGATCGGGGCGGTGTCCGGCGTGGCCGCTGCCGAGCCCCTCGGGATCGCCCGGACCGACACCGAGGGCGGGCCGGGTCGCATCACGATGACGACCGGCGACCTCGACCGGCTCGTCACGCTCGCCGACCCGGAGGTGGTCGACGGCCGGCTGCCGGCGGCGCCGGGTGAGCTGGCGGTGGCCACGCGCTGGGCCGAGGACAAGGGCGTCCGGGTCGGGGACACCTTCGAGCTGCGCTCAGGACCGGGTCGCGTTCCGGTCCGAGTGGTCGGCTCGTACCAGCGGCGGGAGCTCTGGGACGACTCGATCGTCGCCCCGGGAACCCTGGACGACCTGCCGGCGGTCGATGCGGTCGACCGCCTGGTGTTCGTGCGCACCGAGCCGGGGGCCGATCCGTCCGAGGTGGCGGAGCGCCTGTCGACAGCGGTTGGGACCGTGCCCAACTCGTCGGCCCGCACGGCGGCCGAGTTCGTGGAGCGTCGGACCTCGTCGGTCGACGTGGTGCTCGGCATCGTCAGCGTGTTGCTGCTCTTCGCGGTGGCGGTGGCATCGCTCGGGATCGCGAACACGCTGGCGCTCTCGGTGGTCGAGCGGACCCGGGAGCTCGGCCTGTTCCGGGTGTCCGGCATGACCCGACGCCGGACCCGACGGATGGTGCGGATCGAGGGTGTGGTCATCGCCCTCTTCGGCGCGACCCTGGGCGTGGCACTCGGTGTGTCCTTCGGCGCGGCGTTGGTGGCGGTGCTGCCGTCGGAGACGGTCGAACTGGGGTTCCCGTGGGTCCGCCTGGCGGCGTTGGTGGCGATCGGCGGGCTGATCGGCGTGGTCGCGGCGGCGCTCCCGGCCCGCCGGGCGGCCCGACTGGACCCGCTGGAGGCGCTCTCGGCGACCTGACGCCGGAATCTCCGGCTCCACCGCGCGATATGTACCCCGCGCGCGACCCTGAGAACGCAGGTGGGGGTGGGGGAGGGGTCAGCGCCACCAGGTCGGTGACCAGTTCGCCGTCCGACCGGGGTTGGCCGGCAGGTCGTCGAAGCGGCCGGCGGGGCGGATCGACCGGTAGGCCTGCATCACCGGTGCGAGCTCCTCCGGGGTCGCCCCGTGGGCGATCACCCCGTCGGCCCCCAGGTCGAACTGACCCAGGATGCGCTCGGCGCAGGCCGCCGGCGACCCGGTGGCCGCCGCGGCCAGCCACTCGTCCGGCAGGAGCGTGGCCACGTGTTCGAGCACCTCGGTCGTCCCGTTGGCGTCGAGCGCCCCGGGGAACGACGCCACCACCTCGTCGGCCCGGAACCGCTCCAGCACGGCGGGGTCCCACTGGTTCACCCGGACCATCAGGTCGCCGTAGCCCTGCAGGTACGTGGCCAGTCGTCCCACGGACTTGCGCAGCCGGAGCTCCTCGTCCAGGTGGTCGCCGACCGTCCCGAGCACCGACCACACCCGAACCGTCGACGGGTCGCGCCCCGCACGCTCGGCGCCACGCCGTACCGCCGCCACGGATCGCACGAGGGTCTCGTCGGTGAAGTAGGTGTGCAGCACGACCCCGTCGGCGATCCCGCCGGACAGCTCGAGCGACCGCTCACCCATGGCGCAGAGGATGACCGGGATGTCCTCGTCGAAGCTGCTGCTCTGGTGGAGGAACGGATAGGCGCCCGACGGCCCGTCGTGGCCGACGACCAGGTCGCCGTGCCACATCCGCCGCAGGAGTCCGATCGCATCGGTGAGCTGGGCGCCGGTGACGTCGGGCAGTCCGTAGAGGCCGTTCAGCAGGCCGATCCCGCGGCCCAGCCCGAGAGCGAACCGGCCGCCGGTCAGCCGGTGCGCGGTCGTCGCCATGGTGGCGGTGACCATCGGGTGGCGGGTCGTGTGGTTCGTGGCGGCGGTCGCCACGCCCAGGGTGGTGCTCGCCGCTCCCACCGCTCCGGTGAGCACGGCGGCGTCCTTGACGTTGAACCGTTCGGAGATGAACGCCGAGCCGAGCCCGAGCTCCTCCGCCCGCCGGACCTCGTCGAGGAGGTCCCGGGGTTGTTCGGTGTGGCCGGCGAGCGTGTAGCAGCCGAGTTCCGTGAGCTGGCTCACGGTCGGGTTCACCGCTGCTCCGACCAGAAACGGAGCGTCGTCGCCTGCGGGTCCTCGAGCACGCTCGAGGCCGTGTCGAAGCGCATCACCGGTCGTCGGTCCGCTGCGACCTGCGGCCACTCGGGCAGTCCGTCGGCTGCGGGAACACCCGTGGAGGCGAAGGTCGCCCACGCCTCGTGCACGGCCCGGGCCAGCGGCTTGGGCGCCTCGGGCCCGACGAACACGTGCAGTCGCTGGTCCTCGACCAGGTCGAAGACGAACGGGATCTCGATCGCGTGGGAGGCGCCGATCATCCCGCCGAGCGCCGGGCTCGACCAGTCCCAGCGGTACTGGAAGACGGTGGCGTGGGCCGACTGGGCGTCGGCCAGGTCCGAGGCCGGCACGCGGAACACGACATCGGTCAGGACGGCACACTCCAGGTCGGCGAGCGACGCGTCGGGGTGCTCCTCGCGGTAGAGGGCGATCGCCTCGGTCGGCCGGTCGCACAGCAGGCCCACCCGGTCCTCCAGCGCAGCCTCGTCGGGGGCCGGCGGGGTGGCCAGGGCGAACAGCTTCCACTCCTCGAGTGTCGTGCCGACCACGAGGCCGACCCCGGCGGCGGCACCGTCGGCGATCGCCGCGAGCGGGTCGGCGGGGACCTCGCCGCCGTCGGCCACCGGTCGGAACGGCAGGAACGCGAGCGGGTTCCCGTGGGCCCGGACCGCGGCCTCGGGGTCGGCCATCCGGGCCGCCGACATCCGTGAGTGCGCGGCCAGGAGGGTCGTGACGTCCGCGTCGACGGCGGCCTGCACCGAGTCGAGTTCGGCCTCGGCCAGGAAGGTGGTGGCGTCCGCCCGGGCGTCGGCGGGGTCGCGGCCGGCGGCGGCCGCCCCCGACTGGGCGATCACCAGGTGGAACAGGCCGCGCGCCCGCGGCATCGCCATGAGCAGTGAC
>SXMI01000267.1 GCA_005777415.1 Actinomycetota bacterium
GACCTCCTCGGCGAGGCCACCGGCGGCGAGGCCGAGGCGCTCCGGGCCGAGGTCGCGGCAGCCCGCTCGGCCGAGGCGGCCGCCGAGGAGGAGCTGCGGGCCCTGTTGCTCCCGCGCGACCCCTTCGACGACCGGGACGTCATCGTCGAGATCCGGGGCGCCGAGGGGGGCGAGGAGGCCAACCTGTTCGCCCGGGACCTCTGCGAGATGTACCTGGCCTGGGCGGCCCGCCGGGGCTGGTCGGTGGAGGTGCTCGCCGAGTCGGTCTCCGACCTGGGTGGCCGCAGCGAGGTCTCGCTCCGCATCGCCGGCGACGGGGCCTGGAGCAGACTGAAGTTCGAGGCGGGTCCGCACCGGGTGCAGCGGGTCCCGGTCACGGAGTCCCAGGGGCGCGTGCACACCTCGTCGGCGACCGTCGTCGTGCTCCCCGTGGCCGACGAGGTCGAGGTGGAGCTCGACCCGTCGGAGCTGCAGGTCGACGTCTTCCGATCGTCGGGGCCGGGCGGTCAGTCGGTCAACACCACCGACTCCGCGGTCCGCGTGACCCACCTGCCGACCGGCACGACGGTGTCCATGCAGGACCAGAAGAGCCAGCTGCAGAACCGGGCGCGGGCGCTCGAGGTGCTGCGGTCGCGACTGCTCCAGCAGGCCCTCGCCGAGCAGGCCGCCGACGAGAGCGGCCGGAAGCGGGCCCAGATCGGTGGGGGTGGACGGTCGGAGAAGATCCGCACCTACAACGTCAAGGAGAACCGCGTCACCGACCACCGGATCGGGTTGACGTTGCACACCCTCGACCGGGTGCTCGCCGGTGACCTGGACCCGCTGAGCGACGCGCTGCTCGCCGAGGAGCGCGAACGTCGACTCCGTGAGGCGACGTGAGCACCACCTGGCGCCGGTTGCAGGGGTGGGCGGCCGGTGAGCTCCGCTCCGCCGGTGTGGACGGCGCCGAACAGGAGGCCCGGTGGATGGTCGAGGAGGCCTCCGGCCACGAGGGCGACGAGTTCCGGGAGGTCGTCGACACCGAGCCCGTCGACCGGGCGCGCGACCGGCTGGAGTCGATGGTCGCCCGCCGGTGCGGCGGTGAGCCGCTGCAGTACGTGCTGGGCCGCTGGGCGTTCCGGGGTCTGGACCTCATGGTCGACCGACGGGTCCTCGTGCCGCGACCCGAGACCGAGTCGGTCGTCGACGCCGCGCTCGGCGAGGTGGACCGTCTGCTCGAGCGGGTCGACCCCGGCGACGACGTGGTCGTCGTCGACCTGGGCACCGGGTCGGGGGCGATCGCGCTCGCCGTCGCCGCCGAGCGCGTTCGGACGAGGGTCTGGGCCACCGACCGGAGCGAGGACGCGATCGTCGTCGCCACCGCCAACCTGGGCGGGCTCGGACGGGCTGCCGCCCGGGTGCGGATCGCACAGGGCTCGTGGTTCGAGGCGCTCGACGCCGACCTGCGGGGCCGGATCGGGGTGGTCGTGTCCAACCCGCCGTATGTCGACCGCTCGACGCCGCTGCCCGCCGAGGTGGTCGACTGGGAACCGCACGCCGCGCTCTTCGCCCCGGACGGGGGCCGGGCTGACTTGGAGACGATCATCCGCGGGGCCGGGAGCTGGCTGCGCGACGACGGCGCGCTGGTCTGCGAGCTGTCGCCGGAGCAGGCCCCCTGGGCGCACGCCCTGGCCCGGGGGGCGTTCGGCGAGGCCGGGATCGTCCGGGACCTGGCCGGCCGGGAGCGGACCCTGGTCGCTCGGCACCCCCTCCGCTGACGGTCCGGGGGTAGTGTCCGCGGCGGAGGTCCACCGATGTCGCACCGACCCACCCACGATCCGAGCGTCCTCGACGGCGTCCCCTTCTTCGAGGAGGTCGACGCCGACGAACGCCGCCGGATCCTCGAGCTGTCGACGCCCCGCGAGGTGGCGCCGGGGGACCTGCTCGTGGACCAGGGCGACACCGCGGTGGAGTGCTTCCTGGTGCTCGAGGGCCGACTCGCCGTCTACGTCCGCGGCGAGTACGTGGCCTCGGTCGGGGCCGGCTCCATGGTCGGGGAGATGGCGCTGGTCGACCACCGCCCCCGGACGGCCTCGGTCGTCGCCGAGACGGCCGGCCGACTGCTCGCCTTCCGGGCCAAGGAGTTCCGGCAGCTGCTCGACGAGATGCCGCGGGCCTCGGAGCGGATCCTGGCGGAGCTGCAGGCCCGACTGGACCGCAACCGCGACGCCTGATCGCCCCGACCCGCTGCAGCCGGTTCAGTCGACGAGTCGGAGCTCGTTGCCGGACAGGACCGCGGCCCGGCCACCGACGTCGGTGGTCTCGAGCAGCTCCATCAGGTCCGGGTCGTGCGACACGCCCCAGACCCGGTCCCCGTCGGGGGTCAGGCAGGCGGCGTGCGCCCGGGAGCGTGAGCCGTCCCGTTCGTGGACCACCGTCCAGCCCTCCACCGAGCACGGCCCGTCGTGGGTCTCGAGCACGGGTCGCCGGCCGGCGGCGTCGATCTGCTCCTGGGGGTGCTCCCAGCGGAACCCGCCGGTCGGCGGTGCGGTCGAGTACACGCCGAAGGCGTGCTTGTCCACGTTGCCGCCGTTGGCGGTGACCAGACCGGTACTGCCGGGGTCCTCACGCAGGACCCGCACCATGGTGGCGATCGCGTGGCTGACCGGGTTGTTCCAGGGGCCGCCGGCGAAGGGCAGCCCCCCGTAGACGGTGAGCTGTCGTCCGGGATCGATGCCCAGCTCGCGGCAGGCCAGCTGCACCGCCGAGGGGAAGCACGAGTAGAGGTCCACGTGGTCGACCTCCTCGACGGTCACGCCGGCGAGCTCCAGGGCCCGGTTCCCGGCCACGCCGATGGCGGGCGAGCTCACCAGGTCCACCCGCTCCGACATCACCCGGTCGACGCCGTCGGTCCCGGCGTGGGGGAACACCCACCGGTCCTCGGCGATGCCCAGGGCGCGGGCCCGCTCGACGGAGCACACGATGCACCCGGCCGCCATGTCCACGTCGGGGTTGGCGACCATGCGCTTGGTGTAGGGGAACCCGACGGTCCGGTTCTCGGCGGTGGGCGTGGTCAGCTCCTCCGCCGACGGCGCCTCCCGTCGCCAGGCGTACGGGTTGTCCGCGGCGACGCGGGCGAATCCGGCCCACAGCTCGCCGATCACCCGGAGGTGCTCCTCGAGCGACCGGCCGGAGTCGTGCCAGAGCGCGGTCTCGAAGACGGGGTACGCCTGGGTGGGCATGGCGATGCCGAGGGCCAGCTCGGCGGGGTGGCCGAAGCTGAACGTCCCGTCCTCGTTCCAGTCGGCCCGGACGTCGTCGGCCTGCCGGGTCCAGTCCAGGTGCTCGTCGGCCCGCTTGGCGGCCATGCGGCTCCGGTACGACTCGCCGCCGACCACCACGCCCACGTCCGCCTGCCCGTCGGTGATCGCCCGGCACAGCCGGTTCACCAGCAGCTGGGGTGTGTTCCCGCCCATGGACGGGTACCAGGTGGTGGCCGACGAGGCGAACCGCTCGGCCAGCAGGCGCCCCGGGTCCCGGTAGCCCCACGAGATGACGGGGACGACCGCGACCACCTGGGCCAGGCCGGGCAGGTCGCCGGACCCGGCGTCGTCGGCGGCGGCCCGCAGCGCCAGCTCCATGAGGTCGACCGGCTCGAGCGGTTCCTCGCCGCGGTCGGTGCGCTGCAGGTGCTGTCCGACGCCGACGATCACGGGCGTCCGGGGGTCGATCGTCACGGTCTCCTCCAGCTCGGCGCCACGGGTCACCGGCTCGTTCGTCCCGGAGGGTCCCCCGGTCGCCCGAGATGCTACGACGGCCCGGGACGGGCGGTGTCATCCCGGCCCGGGTCGGCCGGTTGCACCGGGGTAGTCTCACATGGTCCGCCCGCACGAGCACCCACGAGGAACCATGCCCTGGCCCACCGCACGCGACGACGAGGTGTTCGACCTGATCGACCGGGAGGTCGAGTGCCAGAACACCGGACTGCAGCTGATCGCCTCGGAGAACTTCACCTCGCCGCAGGTGATGGAGGCGGTGGGGTCGGTGCTCACCAACAAGTACTCCGAGGGCTACCCCGCCAAGCGCTACTACGGCGGGAACGAGTTCGTCGACGAGATCGAGGAGCTCGCCCGCCAGCGGGTGTGCGCCCTGTTCGGGGCCGACCATGCGAACGTCCAGCCGCACTCGGGGGCGAACGCCAACCTGGGCGTCTACCTGGCGCTGCTCGACCCCGGCGCGACCGTCCTGGGCCTGAGCCTGGACCACGGCGGACACCTCACCCACGGCTCGCCGGTCAACATCTCGGGGCGGTTCTACGACTTCGTCTCCTACGGCGTGACCCCGAGCGACGAGCGGATCGACCTGGACCAGCTCCGCGACCTGGCGCTGGAGCACCGCCCGGCCATGATCGTCGCCGGTGCCACGGCCTACCCGCGGGCGATCGACCCGGCCCCGATCCGGGAGATCTGCGACGAGGTCGGCGCCCTCTTCCTGTTCGACGCCGCGCACATCGCCGGGCTCATCGC
>SXMI01000268.1 GCA_005777415.1 Actinomycetota bacterium
AGCCGTACTCGTAGTTGCCGACGGTCGCGATGTGGCTGATGACGAGCCGTCGACTGCGGCGCACCTCGGCGCGCCCGGTCTGCAGGTCGACGTGCTTCCAGCCGATGCCGTAGTCCTCTTCGTGCATGCAGATGGCGTTGGGCACGACCCACGGCTCACCCTGCTCGTTGGCCATGGTCACGTCGGTGTAGTGGATGACGCCGAGGCAGTCGCAGCCGAGGGTGAGGGACTGGGTCATGCGACCGAGCCCCCACTCGCCGGCGTCGAACGCGTTCTTCCAGCCCTGCACCTCGCCCGGGTCGCCGTAGGGCACGACCATCTCGGAGATGGACGCCCGGTGCAGCACGGAACGCTCACGCTCGGTGCCGTCCGGCGCGGTGTCGGTGTAGGCGACCTGGTGCAGCACCAGACCCTCGTAGGGATCCCATCCCAGGCGCAGCGACCACTTCTGCCAGCGGACGAGGTTGTCCTCGACGGTGAAGCTCGGTCCCTCGGGCTGTTCGATCACGATGGGGCGCAGGTCGGGCCGCAGCGGGCCGACGTGCTCGGGGGTGTAGCGCGAGCCCTGGGGCGGCAGCGGGATCGGATCGGTGTCCCGGGGGGCGTGGTCGATCACCTCGAGCACCTCGCCGGTGCCCAGGTCGGCGTGCACGATCAGTCCTTCGACGGGGCGGGCGTAGCCGTTGTCGTCCGCGTCCTCGCGCAGGAAGGTGATGCAGCGAGCGATGCGGCGGCCCTCCTCCACCCCGTAGCCGAACGAACCGGCGGGCCACGGATCGATCTGCACGTGGGTCAGGTCGGTGATGCCCCGGCGGGCGAGCGCGGCCAGGTAGTCGGGGTGCTCGGTGCAGGCGATGATCACCGAGAACGACTCGCCGAAGAGCAGCGCCGGGCGCATGCCCTCGATGACGCGCCGGTCGAGGATCCGGCGTTCGGTGACCGAGACCTGCAGCTCGACCATCGTGAGCTCGGGTCCCGGCACCACCAGTGCGGTCACACGACGGTGCACCGGGTCGCCGGGTGACCACGCGGCCAGCTCGTCCTTGTGCGGCTCGGTGAGCAGGATGTGGACCACGATGGCGCCCTCTGGCAGGTCGCCCGCGGCGTCGAGCACCTCTCGCGCCGCGGTGACCTCGTCGGGGGTCAGCATCGAGAGTGGGTGCGCTGCGCTCATGTCGGCCCTCCCGGTCCGGCCGGTGGGTCGGCGCCGAGTGCCTCGAGTCGCGACCGGGTGTAGTCGATCGAACCCTGCAGGAAGCCGTCGAGGTCCGAGGCCTTCACCGGCGGCAGGTCGGCGAACCACCCGGGCACGAACGTCTCGGTCGCCCCGGAGTTCAGGGCCTCCAGCACGGCGTCGACGATCGCGGTGGGCGGCAGCGCCTCGATGTCGCTGAGCGACGGATCGTTGTCGGGCAGTTCGAACAGCTCGGTGCTCAGCACCCCGGGCTGCACGACGTGCACGCCGACGGGCACCCCTGCGACCCCCAGATCCACCCGCAGTCCTTCCGCGTACGCCGTGATCGCCGCCTTGGACGCGGCGTAGACGGCCTCGTTGGGCGGGGCGAGCCTCGCTGCGACCGAACCGATCATGACCACGTGGCCCTGGTGGCGCGCCAGCTCGCCCAGCAGCGCGCCGGTCAGCCGGATCGGCGACTCGACGTTCAGGCGCAGTACGTCGGCGATCTCGTCGGGGCGGTGCTGCCAGGCCCAGCGGCGCTTGGGGATGCCGGCGTTGTTGACCAGAACGTCGATGCCGCCCAGTTCCTCGGTGGCGCGCGCGGCGAACGAGTCCACGCCATCGATGTCGGCCAGGTCGACGGTCCAGGCGCGGCTGTCGGGGGAGTGGTGCTGCACCCGCTCCAGCACCTCGGCCAGTCGGTCCTCGCGGCGGGCGCAGAGCCCCACGACGGCGCCCCGCTGCGCCAGTCCCTCGGCCAGAGCGGCCCCCAGACCCGACGAGGCGCCGGTGACCAGAACTCGCTGTCCACTCGGATCGAACACCGTCGCCCCCAGTTGTCTGACGTCTGCGTCACCTTAGGTCGCTGCGGTGCCAGACTGCGAGGGTGGTGAACGTTCTGATGCTGGTGACCGACAACCAGTCGGCCGATTCCCTGGGGTGCTACGGCAACGTCGAGCACGAGACGCCCCGCATCGACCGACTGGCCCGAGAGGGCGTGCAGTTCTGGCGGGCCTTCTGCACCAACGGCCTGTGCTCGCCGACGCGGGCGTCGATCCTGACCGGCCTGATGCCGTCCCAGCACGGTGTGCACATGGCGATGGCCGACGACGACGTGCTGCCCAAGGCCGAGGACTACGACGTCACCCGCGAATTCCGCTCGATGGCCCAGACCCTGCGCGACCACGGCTGGGCGACGGCGATGGTGGGCAAGTGGCACCTGGGCAACCACCGCTGTGTCGGCAACGGCTTCGAGCACTGGGTGGCGCTCACCAAGGCCCACACGACCGACTTCTACGACAACCACGTGTTCCGCGACGGCCGGACCGAGCGCGTCGACGGCCAGCACATCGTCTCGTACTTCAGCGACCGGGCCATCGAGTACATCCAGCACCGCAACCGGAGCCGGCCGTTCTTCCTGCAGGTCAACTACGACGGTCCCTACGTGCTGCCGCCGACAGTGGTGGGCCCGGATGAGCGCAACCCGTTCTGGGAGCGCTTCGCCGGCCGGTCCTTCCGCCCGTTCCCCGCGGTCGACGACCGGTTGGTGGCATCGCTGGCAGTGCCGTTCGACTTCGACCTGAACCCCGACGAGGAGTACACGCTCGCCTCGGCGTTCAACAACGTGTGGTGGGCGGTGCGGTCCCACAACGACCCCGTGAGCCGGGCCAACATCGCCGCGCAGAACGCGCTGGTGGACCACGAGGTCGGCCGCGTCGTCGACGCGCTGGACCAGGAGGGCCTGGCCGAGGACACCCTGGTGGTGGTCACGACCGACCAAGGCAACCCCTACGGCCAGCGGGGCCTGTGGGGGCACCCGGTGTGGACCAACCCGCCGTTCATGCACGACGTCACCTTCCGGGTGCCGCTCGTGGTGCGCCGACCGGGCACGGTCACCGCCGGCAGGATGGTCGACCGCATCGTGTCGCACGTGGACCTGTTGCCCACGGTGCTGGACCACGTCGGCCTCGGCGAGGTGGAGGTCGAGGGGTCGCCCGGTCGGTCCCTCGAGCCGCTGCTCGCCGGCGGCGACCTGGCCGATCCGTCCGAGCGGGCCTTCTTCGAGAACGAGACCGCTCGCTCGATGCGCAGCCCCACGCGGTTGTACACCGAGCACCTGTCCGGCACGGGTGAGCCCGAGCTGTACGACCTGGTCGACGACCCCGGTCAGTGGCACAACGTGGCCGCCGACCCCGACCGCACCGAGGAGGTCCGCGCGTTGTCGGCCGAACTCCACGAGTTCTTCGCGGAGCACGCCGACCCGCGCTACGACCTGTGGAACGGCGGGCACTGCCAGGGGATCGTGTCGCGCTACCTGACGTTCAAGGAGCGCTACGGCCCCGACTGGGAGATGACCATGGAGGTCGGCCCGGCGTTCACCGATCGACGGTGAGCACCACCCGTCCGCGCACCTGACCCGCCAGCATCTGCTCGGCCAGTTCGGGCGCGTCCGCGAGCGGGCGGACGCTGGTGACCGCGGCCAGCTTCGACACGTCGAGGTCGGTCGCGAGTCGGTCCCACGCCTCGAGGCGCACCTCGCGGGGTGCCATCACGCTGTCCACGCCGGCCAGGGTCACCCCGCGCAGGATGAACGGCGCGACCGACGACGGCAGGTCCATCCCCTGGGCCAGCCCGCACGCGGCGACGGTGCCGCCGTAGCGGGTGCCGGCGAGCACGTTGGCCAGCGTGTGGCTGCCGACGCAGTCCACCGCGGCACCCCAGCGCTCCTTGGCGAGCGGGCGCGCCGGGCCCGAGAGCTCGTCGCGCTCGATGATCTCGGACGCGCCCAGGGCGCGCAGGTAGTCGGCCTCCTCGGGTCGCCCGGTCGAGGCGATCACCTCGTGGCCGGCCCCGGCGAGCAGGGCCACGGCGACGCTGCCGACGCCACCGGCGGCGCCGGTGACGAGGACCGGTGCCGCACCCGGGGTG
>SXMI01000269.1 GCA_005777415.1 Actinomycetota bacterium
GCTGCTCGAGCACCGTCGGGCCCACCTGGTCCGCGTGCTGGACGAGGCCGACGCCGAGGGGCTCGATCCGCACGACGCGCTCAGCAAGGTGCGTGGCGCGTACCGCGAGTGGCGCTCCGAGCGGCTCGCCGGGGCCGCCGGCGACCTGACCTCCGCGGGGTTCGCCTGCGGGGTCGTGGCCGCCGCCCCGGCGGGTGCGACCTGGTGCTGGGTGGTCGACCACGGCGGACTGCCGTGCTCGGACGCCGAGGACAACTCACTCGCCGGCGACGTGGTGGCGGGCGAGGCGTTCCCGACGGGCGACGTGGCACCTCCGGCGCACGCCGGGTGCCGATGCATCCTCGCTCCGTCGCCTCGGTAACCTCGGCGCCGTGCGGTATCCGAGCGACGAGCCCGATCAGCCGTCCCGCCCGCGCCGGCGGAAGGACCGGGCCGACCGTCCTCCCCGCGACCACTCCAACCGGGGTCGCATCCTGCTCGCCGTGGGGCTCGTCGGGGTCGTGGTCCTGCTCCTCTCGCTCCGGGCGATCGCCACGTTCTGGACGGACATCCTGTGGTTCGACTCCCTCGACCTGGGCTCGGTGTGGCGCAAGCTCCTGTCGGCGAAGGTGACCCTCGGGGCCGGTGCCACGCTCGCCTTCTTCCTGGTGCTCTGGGTCAACCTGGTGATCGCCGACCGGCTGGCACCCCAGTTCCTGCCGGTCTCGGGGAGCGACGACGAGGTGCTCATCCGCTATCGCGAGTTGGTCTCGGGCCGGCAGCGGCTCGTCGAGGTGGTCGTGGCGCTGCTCGTGGCCATCATCCCGGGGATCAGCGCCTCGTCGCAGTGGATGCAGTTCCTGTTGTTCCGCTTCGGCGGGTCGTTCGGCGAGTCCGACCCCGAGTTCGGTGTCGACCTGGGCTTCTACGTCTTCAAGCTCCCGTTCCTCACCCAGGTCGTCGACTGGGCCTTCGGGTTCCTGCTCGTCACGGCGATCGTCGTCGCCGTCGTCCACTACCTGAACGGCGCCATCCGCCTCCAGGCCATGGGCGAGCGGATCACCCCGAACGCCAAGGCCCACCTGTCCGTCATCCTGGCGGTGGCGGCGCTGGTGAAGGCGGGCGACTACTACCTGCAGCGCTTCGAGCTGCTGACCGCACAGGGACAGTCCTTCGACGGCGCCGGCTACACCGACGTGACCGCCCGACTGCCCGCCATCAACATGCTCGTCCTGGTCTCGCTCTTCGTGGCGCTGTTGTTGATCGTCAACATCTGGCGGCGGGGCTGGGTCCTGCCCTCGATCGTGGTGGCCCTGTGGCTGGTGACCGCCATCGTGGCGGGCAGCCTGTACCCCTCGTTCGTGCAGCGGTTCCAGGTCAGCCCGGCGGAATTGGCCAAGGAACGTCCCTACATCGAGCGCAACATCGAGGCGACACGGGCTGCGGTCGGCCTCGACGGGGTCGAGCAGGTCGACTTCGTCTACGACCCGGACCTGACGACCGAAGAGGTCGCCAGCCAGCAGGCGAACCTCGACAACGCCCGGCTGCTCGACCCGAGCGTCATGCGACCGACCATCCAGGACCTGGAGTTCGGCCGCGAGTTCTACGCCTTCCGTGATGTGGACGTCGACCGCTACATCGTGCAGCAGGGCGATCAGCCACCGGTGCGGGAACCGGTGATCATCTCGACCCGGGAGCTCAACACCCAGGGGATCTCGTCCCCGTCCTGGGAGAAGCTCCACCTGGTGTTCACCCACGGGTACGCAGCGGCCGTGGCGCCGTCGAACAAGGTCGACGGACGTGGCGAACCCGAGTTCCTCGTGTCCGGGATCCCCGCCACCTACGACGGCCTGCCGCCGCTGGAGCGTCCGGAGCTCTATCACGGCGAGGACATGGACGGCTACGCGATCGTCGGGACCGACCAGACGGAGCTCACCGCCGACCAGGTCACGACCAACTACGAGGGCACCTCGGGCGTGAGCATCGACGGACTCGCCCGCAAGGCGGCGTTCGCCCTGCGCTTCGGAGAGATCGAACCGTTGATCTCGGGCAGTCTCACCGACCGGTCCAAGGTCATCTTCGTCCGTGACATCCGGGATCGTGTCCGGACGGTCGCTCCGTTCCTGACCCTCGACGAGGACCCCTACGCCGTGCTCCTCGACGGCCGGGTGAAGTACGTCGTGGATGCCTACACGGCCTCGACCGACTACCCGTACGCCGAGGCGCTCGACGCCGCCGCCGTGAGCGAGACGCAGCGGGGCTCGTTCAACTACATCCGCAACAGCGTGAAGGCCGTGGTCGATGCCTACGACGGGACGGTGACGCTCTACCTGACCGACACGCTCTACGGCGGGAAGCAGGACCCGATCATCCGGGCCTACGTCGAGGCCTTCCCCGGCCTGTTCGTCTCCGAGATCCCGGAGTCGTTGCGGGCGCACTTCCGCTACCCCGAACTGCTGTTCAAGACGCAGACCCAGGTGTGGGGTCGCTACCACCAGACCGACGTGGCCACGTTCTTCAACAACTCGGACCGCTGGGACATCGCCCAGCAGCCGCCGAACACCTCGGGCGGGACGACCATCGAGGAGCTCGACCCGACCCAGCCGACCTCGCAGCTCGACCGGATCGAGCCGTACTACCAGCTCATGCAGTTGCAGCCGGGTGAGGAGCCGCAGTTCGTGCTGACCCGGCCGTTCGTGCTCGCCTCGAACGACGACAGCGCCAGGAACCTGACGGCGGTGATGGTCGCGGCGAACGACCCGGCCGACTACGGCCGGCTCACCCAGGTGGTGATGGCCCAGCGGAACGCCAGCGGCGAGGTCGTCCCCAACACCCGTGTGGACGGCCCGCTGCGGGCCAACCAGAAGATGGTGACCTACCAGCCGGTGTCGGAGTACCAGTCGCTCGTCGGGCGTTCGGGCTCTCGCGTGCAGTTCGGCAACCTGCTGACGCTCCCGTTCGGGGACTCGCTCCTCTACCTCCGGCCCGTGTACGCCAAGGAGGAGCAGAGCGGCCGCTACGCGCTGACCCGGGTGGTCGTGGCGTCCGGCGACACGGTCGGGTTCGGTGACACGGTCGAACAGGCGGTCGCCGACCTGCTCGACGACGATCCGGACGGTTCGTCCGGCGTGCCGACACCGACCCCCGCACCGACACCGACGCCGGATCCTGGGCCGGCCCCCGACGGCAGTGCCGCCGCCAGCCCCACCGACCTGCTCGCCGAGGCCGACCAGAAGTTCACCCAGGCCGAGGACCGTCTCCGCAGCGGCGACCTGGCCGGCTACGAACAGGCCGTCGAGGCGGCCCGGGACCTGGTGCGTCAGGCCAACGACCAGTTGGTCGCATCGGGAACCACCCAGCCGCCGGGCTGAGCCGCTCGCAGCGCGTCGTCCGACCGCCGCCGCCACCGGTTCCACCCCGTCCACCGCTACGATGCTGCGGTGCCGTTCGTCCACTCGACACTCGTCGCGCCGATGATCGCAGCGCTCGGGGTGCTCGACCCCGAACAGCTGATCTCACGCGGCGGCTACCTGCTCATCTTCGCCATCGTGTTCGCCGAGTCGGGACTGCTGATCGGGTTCTTCCTGCCCGGCGACTCGCTCCTGTTCACCGCCGGCATGTTCGCCGGGGGTGCCTTCGCCTCCAAGCTCCCGGACGTGCAGTTCAACATCTGGATCCTCGTCGTCGGGATCTTCATCGCCGCCGTGGTGGGGGACCAGGTGGGGTACCAGTTCGGGTACCGGGTCGGCCCGGCGATCTTCCGGAGGCCGAACTCCCGGCTGTTCAAGCACGAGAACGTTGAGAAGGCCCAGGTGTTCTTCGACAAGCACGGCCCCAAGGCGATCGTCCTGGCCCGGTTCGTCCCGATCGTGCGCACGTTCTGCCCCATCGTGGCGGGCGTCGGTCGCATGGACCGGGCCACGTTCACCCGGTACAACCTGGTCGGCGGGCTCCTGTGGGGGGTCGGGGTGACGCTCCTCGGCTACTACCTGGGGGGCTTCGACGTCGTGAAGGACAACTTCGAGATCGCCATCCTGTTGGTCGTGGCCGTCTCGGCGCTGCCGATCGTCGTCGAGGTCGTCCGGGCCCGATGCCACCGGACGGCGGACGGCGTGGGCTCCGGCCCGCAGGTTTGACCCCGCGCCCCGTTCGAGACTGAACTACCCCGGCACACCCGTGGGCGTGGATCGTCGCGCCCCCACCCGGGCCAGCCGGGTGCGTCGAGATGTCGAGGAACGAGATGCCGCAGATGTTCGCCGCCGAGGGCGGCTACCAGATCTTCCAGCTGGGAGGCCAGGAGTGGTTCTGGCTGTGCTTCTCCGCCGCCGTGGCGGTCCTGGCGCTGATCGTCGGCTACGTGATGATGCAGTCGGTGCTGGCCAAGGACGCCGGCACCGAGAAGATGGGCGAGATCGCCGGCGCCGTGCAGGAAGGTGCCATGGCGTACATCAAGCGCCAGTTCCGCACGATCCTGATCATCGTCGTGCCGCTCGCGGTCGTCGTGTTCGTGACCTCGACCGAGGTGCTCAACCCGATCAACCAGGAAGGACTCGACCGGATCCAGTCGGGGCTCTTCCGCACGCTGGCCTTCCTGGCCGGCGCCCTGTTCAGCGGCTTCATCGGCTTCCTCGGCATGTGGCTCGCCACCCGGGCCAACGTCCGCACCGCCGCCGCCGCCAAGGCCGGCAGCATGGACGCCGCGCTGCAGGTGGCCTTCAAGGCCGGCGGGACCATCGGCCTGTTCACCGCCGGCCTGGGCCTGCTCGGTGCCACGGTGATCGTCATGGTCTTCCAGAACACCGCCTCGGCGATCCTGGTCGGGTTCGGCTTCGGCGGTTCGCTGCTGGCCCTCTTCCTCCGTGTCGGAGGCGGAATCTTCACGAAGGCTGCCGACGTCGGCGCCGACCTGGTGGGCAA
>SXMI01000270.1 GCA_005777415.1 Actinomycetota bacterium
ACCGCCTCGAGACCCTCGAGGACCTGGATGGCCTCAGCTCCGTACGAGGTTGAATCTGCGGTCAAGCGACGCTCCTGTGGCCCCACCTGCTTGTGGAAACCCTGTGGAAAACCAGCGGACGGGTCCGTCCCGGCGACCCGCCACCCTAGCACCGGGGACACCCGTTCCCGTGCCAGTTCGACCGGGTCCTCGGGCCCGTTCCGGAGCCCGGCCCAGGGTCGGGTTCAGCTGCCTGCGGCCTGGGGCGGGAGGACCCGGACATCCACCGTGTGGACGAGGTCCGGATCGCCGCAGAGGTCACCGATGGCGGCACACAGGTCGCGGGCCTGCCACCGGAGCTGCTCGCCCACCGCCGGCACCGACGTCGAGACGACCAGCCGACCATCACGCAGGGTCTCGACCGAACACGACCGAGCGAGACGGGCCCCGACCAGTTGCGACCAGTGCTCGCGGACGGTCTCGAACGAGTCCGGCCGCGCCAGACCCAGCGCCAGACGGACCCGCTCCAGGGACTCACCGACGGTCCGCGCGGGTCGACGACCGGTCGGGAGTGGTTCGATCGCCATCCTCGGACGCTACCGCTGGGCCACGACGGGCACGCCGTCGACGATGCGGACGACGCCGTCGGCCACCACTCCCGGGGGTGCACCGGTGGCCGACGTGATGAACGTCTGACCGGCCGGCAGCACGTCGACCAGCGCCGCCGCACGGTCGTCGTCGAGTTCCGAGAACACGTCGTCCAGGATCAGCACCGGCGCGTCGTCCCGGACCCGGGTCACCATCTCGTGTCCGGCCAGACGGAGCGCAAGGGCGAGACACCGCTGCTCCCCCTGCGATGCGTGCGTCCGGGCGGGCAACCCTCCCAGCGAGACCATCAGCTCGGCGCGATGTGGTCCGACCGTTGTCACCCCTCGGCGGACGTCGTCCGGCCTGGCCGCCGCGAGGGCGTCGAGCAGGCCGACCCCGGGGCTCCACCCGCTGCTCAGCTCGAGGCCCACCATGGCGCGGGGCGACGTCTCGGGCAGCCCGGCCAGGCGGGCATACAGGTTGCTCACGAACGGCAGCAGCCGTCCGACCACCTCGCAACGCCGGTCGTGGAGATCCGATCCCGCCGCTGACGCCTTGGTGTCCCAGACGTCGAGGGTCAGGGCCGCTCCGTCGTCGAGTCGGCCGTGAGCCTGCTTGAGCAGCGAGTTGCGCTGTCGGAGCGACCGGTCCCAGTCCGACAGGATCTGTTCGTCGATCGGCCGGAGCTGCACCACCAGGTCGTCGAGGAACTCCCTCCGGACCGCCGGCCCGGCCTTGACCAGATCCAGATCGTCCGGCCCGAAGATGGTGACCTGCAACGTCTCGAGCAGCTCCCGGCGTCGTTGCAGCCGCTGGCGATTGACCTGCATGCGGACCCGCCCGCGTTCGGGCACGTCGATCTCCACCAGTTGGCGGCGGCCCCGGACATCCACCTCGGCCCGAACCGTGGCCCCATCCGATCCCGCAGCGATGAGGACCTCGTTGGGGACGCCCCGGAACGAACCCGCCGTCGAGAGGAACCCCACGGACTCCACCAGGTTCGTCTTGCCCGACCCGTTGGGCCCCACCACGAGGTTGACCCCCGGAGACCACTCCAGGTCCACCTCGCGATGGGACCTGAAGTTCCGCAACCAGAGTCGGTGCAACTCCACCGAGGCGGCCGACGATCAGGACACGCGGACGGGCATCAGGAGGTAGAGGAAATCCTCCGAGCCGACCGGCCGCAGGACCGCCGGCTTCTGCGGATCACGGGTCTGCAGGACCACCTCGTCGGAACCGGCGACCTCGAGCCCGTCCATCAGGTACTCGGGGTTGAACGCCACGACCAGGCTCTCCCCGCTGTACGTGGCGTCGACCTCTTCGTTGGCCTCGCCGTCCTCGGCGTTCTTCGCCGTCAGCATCAGCCCGTTCTCGGTCATCGAGAGGTGGATGGGGCTGTTGTTCCGGGCCATCAGGCGAACCCGGCGGATCGCGTCCTGCAGGACCTGGCGGTCGACCAACAACTCGTTGGGCATCTCCCCGGGGATCAGCTTGTCGTAGTCGGGGAACTCGTCCTTGATGAGCCAGGACGCCAGGTGGAAGCCCCCCACCCGGAACGACACCTGGTTGTCGGCCAGCACGACCTCGACCTCGTCATCGGACTCCAACGAGCGAGCCAGTTCCTGGAGGGCCCGCGACGGCACGTTCACCCGTTGGCCCTCTGCCAGCACGGTCGTGCCGGGGAACTCCCGGAACGCCAACCGGTAGGAGTCGGTGGACACCATCCGGAGTCCACCGGCCTCGGCCGCCAGCAGGACACCGGTGAGCACCCTCCGGGACTCATCGGTCGATGCCGCACCGACGACCTGCCGCAGTCCGTCGGCGAACTGCGCTCCCGACACCATGACCCGTTCCCCCTCGAGCTCGGGCGGGGACGGGAACTCGTCGTGGGGAATCGAGTGGAGCGTGAACTCCGAGCGACCGCCGCTGATCCTGGAGCGTTCGGGTGTGGTCTCGACCTCCACCGCGCCGGGCTCCAGGTTGCGGACGATGTCGGTGACCAGCTTGGCCGGGAGCACGGCGATGCCGTCGTCGGAGCCGGCGACGTCGAGATCGATCGTCACGGTGAGCTCGAGGTCGGAACCGGTCACGCGCAGTCGGTCACCGCGCAGCTCGAAGCGAAGTCCTGACAACACCCGGAGCTGAGCCTTCGGACTCGACGCCCGGCCGGCGGCGGCCAACGCCTCCACCAGAACGTCTCGTTCGCAGCGGAACTTCACCTGGGCTCGCTTTCCCCACGACTGGTGCTGATGTGGTGTGTCACGGGTGGTCGTAGTTGTAGTGCTTGTGGATTGTGGGAAACCTAGCGCAGCCCTGTACCGGCACGGTCCGTGGGTGCACAGGCTGTCCGCAGCGTCCACAGCTCGGTGGTGCCGGTCGCCGGTGGGCTGTGGAACCGCACCGGACCAGCCCGGCTTCTCCACACGACGTCCTGATCGCGACCATGCTCCCTTCCCCATCGCGATCCCTCTCCCACGGGATCAACTGGTTGCGAGGATCGTCTGGATGAGGCTGGTCACGTCCTCGTAGGTCTTGTGCTTGTCCTTCATCCGGGTCGAGACCTTCTCGTAGGCATGGATCACGGTCGTGTGGTCCCGGCCCCCGAACTCCTTGGCGATCTGGGGGTAGGACAGATCCGTCATCTCCCGGCAGACGTACATGCCGATCTGTCGGGCGTGGACCAGGTCGCGGGTTCGGCTCTTGGAGGTGAGCTGTTCCACGGTGAGTCCGAACATCGAGGCGGTCTCGTTCAGGATGAGTCCGGGAGTGACCTTGCGTGGCTTGGTCGACGCGATCGTGTCGGCGAGGATCTCGCGGGCCAGCTCGACGGTCAGCTCGGTGTCGTTCAACGTGGCGAAGGCGTTGACCCGGATGAGAGCGCCCTCGAGTTCCCGGATGTTGTAGGTGATGTTCGTGGCGATGAAGTCCAGCACCTCGGGCGGTGCGGTGGATCCCGATTGCTCACCCTTCTTCTGGAGAATGGCGAGCCGGGTCTCGAAGTCAGGGGGCTGGATGTCGGTGATCAGGCCCCACTTGAATCGGCTGCGGAGACGATCCTCGAGTGTGGCGATGGCATCCGGCGGACGATCCGATGACAGGACGATCTGTCGTTGGTCCCCATGGAGCGTGTTGAAGGTGTGGAAGAACGACTCCTGGAGCTGCTCCTTGCCCTCGATGAACTGGATGTCGTCGACCAGCAGGACATCGATTTCCCGGTAGCGCTGTTTGAACTCCTGTTGAGTGTTGTTCCGGATCGCCACGAGGAACTCGTTGAGCAGCGTCTCGGTGGAGATGTACCGGATCACGTAACCGGGGTAGTTCTGGCGGATGTAGTGGGCGATGGCCTGCAGCAGGTGGGTCTTGCCGAGGCCGGCCTGGCCGTAGATGAACAGCGGGTTGTAGCTCCGCGCCGGCGTCTCGGCGACCGAGAGCGCGGCGGCGTGGGCGAAACGGTTGGACGGTCCGGTGACGAAGCTGTCGAAGGTGAGTTGGTTGTTCGGGAGGTTCTTGTTGCCGCCGCCGGCGATGATCTGATCGACCTGGTTCGCCTCGCTGGTCGTTGCGTCGTTGGTGGACGACATCTCGCTGTCGAGTTCCACGGAGTCGTGGGCAGCATCCTCGATCTCGACCTCGACGACGACCTGGATCTCGGGGTGTCCCTGGTCCTCGAGTGCGTCCTCGATCAGTCCGGCGAACTTCCGCTCGATCCGACTTCTGGCGACCTGACTGGGGACCGTGATGGTCAGGGTGTCATCGACGAGCCCGTCGACCCGGACATCCTCGAACAGCGACCTCCAGGTTCCGGGTTGCAACTGGGCGCTGAGCACGCTGGAGACGGCGCCCCAGATCTCCTCCGCCTCACTGTTCGGCACGTTCGACCCCTCCTCATTCGTCCACAGGATGTTCCACAGTTGTGGACAGGTCGACTTGGACGTCCGTCGCTGTGGATAACCCGTTTCCACCCTGATTTGACGCGGGTTTCGACGAAACCTAACGGCGATCGTCGCCGCTCGCAAACCCGAATGTCGCACAGGTCACATCACTATGGGTGGTAGTATTTCCACTTCGCGTGGCTGATCACCACGATGTCCACAACGCTGTCGGCGACATCGTGGCGCAGGCGATCCAGTCGGCGAGCTCGTGGACTGGCGTCGTGGTCGGGCTGGACCTATCATCTCGCCGCTCGTTGTCGGTCACCGATCCTGCTGACCAGGCCGGCGTTCGAGCGACCGGACCACGGCGGCCAGCCCAGCCTGTGGCACGTCGTCCGGCACCACCGAAGCGGAGACTGTCGTGAAGCGTACCTACCAGCCGAACAAGCGTCGTCGAGCCCGCAAGCACGGGTTCCGGCACCGAATGTCCACCCGCGCCGGTCGAGCGATCCTCAAGAACCGGCGCCGCAAGGGGCGGCACCGTCTGTCGGCTTGATCGACCGGATCACGTCTCGTGCGACGTTCCGCTCGTTCAGTCGATCCCGTGACCGGGTGGGAACGCCCTGGTTCACCGTCATCCGGTCGTCCGGCCCGCCCGACCCACCGGCCTTGGGCGCCGGCCTGGCGTTCGCGATACCTCGACGCGTCGGGACGGCGGTCCAGCGGAACCGGCTGCGTCGTCGTCTCCGTTCTGCAGCTCGGGACCGGTACCTCGACCGTGGCGGCCCGAGCGGTTGGTTCCTCGTCGTGGTCCGGCCGGGAGCCGAAGCAGCGAGTTATGCCGATCTCGCCGGGGCGCTGGACACCGCCCTCGATAGCTTTGGCCGGATTGATCGATGACTGATAACTCATCGACATCGTCAATTGCTGCGAAGGTGCTGGTCGCTCCGATCCGGATGTACCAGTACGCCTTCGCGGGCCGGATGTCGCCCTGTCGTCACGATCCGAGCTGCTCGGCCTATGCGGTCGAGGCGCTCCAGGTACACGGAGCGATCCGGGGGTCGTGGTTGGCGGTCAAGCGGATCGGTCGCTGTCACCCCTGGGGCACCCAGGGCTACGACCCCGTTCCTGACCCGGTTTCGCACGAACGAGAGCAGGTGGCCTGATGTTCGAAGGGTTCTTCGATCTCGTCGGATCGATCCTCAACTTCTTCTACACGTTGATCCCCAACTACGGGATCTCGATCATGTTGCTGACCGTCCTCGTGATGATCCTCATCACCCCGCTGACGGTGAAGAGCACCAAGTCGATGTTGCAGATGCAGCGGCTCCAACCGGAGATGAAGCGACTGCAGACCAAGTACAAGGACGATCGGGAGAAGCTCAACGAAGAGCTCATGAAGTTCTACCGGGAGAACCAGATCAACCCCCTGGGGGGCTGTCTCCCGATCCTGGCGCAGATGCCGGTGTTCATCATCATGTACCAGTTGCTCCGGGGACTGACCAACCGGGTCGGAGGCACGGGTAGCGGCGTCGGGCAGCTGGCCGGGGAGTTCCAACGCTCCCTCCCGTTGACCCCGTGGATCTACGAGGACCAGAACTTCCGGCCGCTCCACCTCAACCCGGGAACCGAGCTCTACGAGGCTCTCTCGAACACCAACGACATGAACTTCCTGGGTATGGATCTGGCCCTCTCGGCCAGTCAGGCGCTGAAGGCGAGCCTGGTGATCGCCCTCCCCTACTTCTTCCTCCTGTTGGTGATGCTGGTCACGGGCGTCTACCAGAACCGACAGCTCCAGGCCCGGAACAAGAGTGCGGCCACCAACCCCCAGCAGCAGATGATCATGAAGGTCATGCCGTTCTTCCTGCCGATCTTCTCGTTCGGGTTCCCTGCGGGTCTGGCCCTCTACTGGTGCACCCAGAACTTCTGTCGAATCGGAACCAACGCCTACATCACTCGATCCGTGTACGGCTCCGACGACGATCGAGGCTCGACGGATCGCCCGGCCAAGCAGGTCGGGAAGGGTTCCGATGACGGCGGATCGGGGTCGGCGACCGACTCGAAGCCATCCAAGTCCAAGCCGGGGTCGAAGAACGGTTCCAAGAACGGAACGGCACCGGAGTCGACGAAGCCGAAGCCGAAATCGCCCCCGTCCTCCAAGCGGGTTCAGGGCGGTGGGTCTCGACCTGCCGGCCGGAAGTCGGGTTCGGGGAGTGGGCGTCGATCGGGTGAGCCGCGGAAGAGCGGGGAGTGAACGATCCCGCCGTCAGCGGGAGCGAGGACGACCCGGCGGAGCGAACTGCCGGGCCAGACGAGGAGTGAGGTAGCAGCGTGGAGTGGGTCGAAGTGACGGGCAAGTCCGTCGAGGAAGCACAGGAACTGGCGTTGGACGAGCTCGGGATCGACGAGGCCGATGCCGAGTTCGAGGTGCTGGAGACACCCAAGCAGGGCCTCTTCGGCCGGGTTCGGGGTGAGGCTCGGGTCCGGGCCCGGATCGCCCCCAAGGCACCCCGGCCCAAGCAGGAACGGCCCCGCCGGAAGAGCGAAGGTGGTCGGTCGAAGTCGCGATCGAACAAGTCCTCGGGCGGGGACCGATCCGGTTCGGCCCGGGAGTCGGGTTCCGACGATGCCGGAGCCGGTGGCTCCGGGTCGGCCTCTTCGGATCAGGGTGAACCGGCACAGGGCAGGGAACCGAAGCGACAGGCAGCACGATCGACCACGAAGGAGCGAGTCATGATGGAAGCGTCGGAACAGGAGTCGGTGGCGGTGGAGTTCTTCACCGGTCTCTCCGAGGCGATCGGTCTGGAGACCACCGTCACGGCGGAGCTCTCCGAGGACAACGTCCTCCAGATCGACATCGATGGGAGCGAGGTCGGGCTGCTGATCGGTCCGGGACTTCAGACGCTCGATGCGCTCCAGGAGATCGCCCGCCACGTGGTTCAGCGTGAGGCCGACGACCGCGAGTACGGCAAGGTGCAGGTCGACGTGGCCGGCGTGCGGACGACGCGACGAGCAGCGCTCGAGGCGTTCGTCGTCACGACGGCGGAGCGGGCCCGCGATGAGGGCGTGACGATTCCGTTCGAGGTGATGTCGAGCAACGACCGCAAGATCGTGCACGACACGATCGCCGGACTCGATGGGGTCGAGTCGGCCTCGGAGGGCGAGGAGCCCCGTCGTCGCGTCGTCGTCCGACCAGCCTGATCAGCTCGAGGAGCAAGCCGGGCAGGTGGCTCGATCGTGCCGGTTGATTCGGCCATCGACCAGTTCATTGCGGCCGGCGTTCGCCACGATCTGATCGGAGACCCTGAACCAGGGGTTCACATTGCGAACGCCGAAGCGTTCGCCGCGCGGATCGACCCGAATGGCGCCGTGCTCGACCTGGGTTCGGGCGCCGGCCTCCCGGGCCTCCTCCTCGCTCGACTTCGTCCGGACCTGTCGTTGACCCTCGTCGACGCCAGCGCTCGCAGGTGCCGATTCCTTGCCGAGTGGTCTGAGCGGCTCGTCCCCGATGCTCGGGTGGTCCATGGTCGGGCCGAGGCGGTGGCCAGGGACCCGGCCCATCGTCGGGCCTACGATGCGGTGACGGCTCGGTCCTTCGGTCCCCCGGCGGTGACGGCGGAGTGTGCTGTGGGGTTCCTGCGGCCGTCGGGCCGACTCCTCGTGAGTGAGCCACCGGGTGGCGACGACGACCGTTGGCCGCAACCGGGACTCGAGACCCTCGGACTGACCAGCCGGGGACTCCACACCTTGGGTTCGACCACCATCCAGGTGCTGGAACTGGTCCGGCCCGATGACCGGTTCCCCCGTCGTGACGGCCGGCCGGCCAAGCGGCCGATCTTCTGAACCTGTAGGCCCCTCGACGCGGCGGTGCACCACGGGCGTGACCGGCGTGTTCCACGTGGAACATCGAATCGAGGCGGGGTCGTCGATCACATCGAGGTCACCTGGTGTTCCACGTGGAACAGACCGGATCCGTGCTCGGAAAGCCTTGACCTCGCCGACGGGACCGGGGAGGATGACCTACCGCCCCGCCCCGGGGACGGCCAGCAGGTGCTGTGCGAGGAGCAGAGATGAGCGATCCGTCACCTCCACTGACTGGAGCGTGGACACCTGAAACCGGCCCACAACGGGAGCTGGCTACAACGGAGCAGGTCGTTGACACGGATGAGCCCGAACGGACACCAGCCGGCCCGACGGTCGCCGAGTCCGCCGCCGATCGACCCATGTTGACGCCGGAGTCGGCCGCCGGCGGAGCGACATCGGAGCCGGAGCCCATCACCGAGCCCATCTCGTCGGGGAGTGAGCAGCGGGTGATTCCGCCCCTTCCTCGTGTGATCGCCATCGCCAACCAGAAGGGTGGGGTCGGCAAGACCACCACGGCCGTCAACCTGGGAGCTGCTCTGGCCGAGTTGGGGTTCCGCACGCTTGTCGTCGACATGGACCCCCAGGGCAATGCCACCACCGGGCTCGGCATCGACCCCTCGTCGCTGGAACACACCACGTACGACGTTCTGATCCGCTCCTTGCCCATGGAGGACTGCGTCGAGCCGACCGAGGTACGGAACCTGTTCGTGGCGCCCGCCAGCCGGGACCTCTCAGGTGCCGAGGTCGAGCTGGTCGGGATGATGAGCCGGGAGACCCGACTGAAGCGGGCGATCGAAGGTGTCCTCGACGACTACGACTACGTGATCGTGGACTGTCCTCCGTCGCTGGGCCTCCTGACGGTCAACGGCCTCTCGGCGGTCAAGGAGATCATCGTTCCGATCCAGTGCGAGTACTACGCCCTGGAGGGCCTGGCGCTCCTCACGAACAACGTCGAACTCGTGAAGTCGCACCTGAACCCCGATCTGGAGATCACCGGGCTGGTCCTGGTCATGTACGACGGGCGGACCAAGCTCGCCGAGCAGGTGAAGGAGGAGGTCCGAGGTCACTTCGGCTCCAAGGTGTACCGGAATGCCATTCCGAGGAATGTCCGCCTCTCGGAGGCGCCGTCCTTCGGCCAGCCCATCACGGTGTTCGACTCGAGCTCTCGGGGCGCCGTCGCCTACCGGGAACTGGCGCGGGAGGTAGCAGGTGTCTCGTAAAGGTGGACTCGGCCGGGGGATCACCTCCTTGATTCCTGCGGCGAACGACGGCGACGGCGACGTCTCCGCGGCGGGGTATCAGATGGTGCCGATCGAGCGGGTCGTGCCCAACCCGATGCAGCCCCGCAAGGCCTTCGACGAGGAGACCCTCGTGGGTCTGGCCGACTCGATCCGGGAACTGGGCGTGCTGCAGCCGCTGCTGGTCCGACCATCTGGCGACCAGTTCGAGCTGATCGCCGGCGAACGTCGACTGCGGGCGGCCAAGCGGGCGAACCTGACCGAGGTCCCCGTGGTGGTGCGGACCGTCGAGGACGTCGGCTCGCTGGAGCAGGCCCTCGTCGAGAACCTCCACCGACAGGATCTGAACCCCTTGGAGGAGGCGGCGGCGTACCAGCAGCTCATCGAGGACTTCGGCTACACCCAGGAGCAGGTGGCGCAGCGGGTCGGCCGGAGCCGAGCATCGGTGGCCAACCTGCTCCGTCTGTTCCAGCTGACCCCGGCGGTGCAGAAGCTGGTGGGGGAGCAACTGCTGAGTGCCGGTCACGCCAAGGCGCTCCTCGGTCATCCGGATCGTGCCTATCAGGAGGCACTCGCCCGTCGGGCTGTCGCCGAGGGTCTGTCCGTGCGAGACCTGGAACAACTGGTCCGGGAGCGACAGGAACTGGAGCGAGGTCTGGGGGACGATCCGGTCGCGCCGGCCGGGACCGGGACGCCGTCGGGGGGCGAGGATGGACGCCCGAAGCTTCGTCCGCCGGGCCTTCTGGAGCTCGAGGAGCTCCTCGCCGAGCGACTCGACACCAAGGTCTCGATCTCGATGTCGGCGCGGCGGGGCAAGGTCGTGATCGACTTCGCCAACCTCGAGGACCTGGAGCGGATCTACCGCTCGATCATCGCCGACTGAGGCCGTTTCCAGCTGGGAACCACACCATGGACCGGCTGTTCAGGGTTTATCCCCACGTGTGGACAACCCTGTGAGCTACCGAACTCGGGACTAGAGGTAGAGGGTCAGCACGGTCCGGTGGCCGCGAGCTGCGGCCACCGTTCCAGAGCCCGGATCATCGCCGTGGCGATCATCCCGTGCTGCGGTTCGACCAACGCCGGGTTTCCGATCCGGAGGACGACGGCGGGCACGCGCGTCTCCCGAAGGATCGGCGTCCGCTGCCTCGACACGGTGCCGGCGCCCCAGCCCGGCACGGCCGGGAGTTCGTGGACCACGGCTTCAGCCATCCGTCGCCCGCCCAGGGAATCGAAACCCTCGACGCCGAAGTGGGCGGCGTCGAGCTCGACGACCGGACTGATCTCCAGGCCGAGGTAGAGGTCGGCACCCAGGTCGTTGCAGTACGAGGCCTGGGCGGACCAGTCACCTCTCAGCACTGATACCTGGATGTTCGCCTCACCGAGGATGGATCGGACCTCCTCGGCGATCCGCGTGGCCTGGTCGCTGCCGTCCGAACCGATCGCCACCACCAGGTGTTCCAGTTCGCGTCCGCTGGTCCGGAGCCGCTCAGCCTCACGGACGACCGTGACCGTGGTGAGCTCGCCATCTCGGCCCAGTTGTTCGAGCGCATCGACGGTGTCGATACCGCAGACCCGGTCACAGACGAGGCCGGTGTTGCGCTGGAACGCGCTCACCGCCAGTTCGGTCTGGGGGCCGAAGATCCCATCGATCCGGCCCGGGTCGAAGCCGAGATGACTCAACCTCAGCTGGAGGTCGGCGACGTCGTCGCCACGGAGCATGGGTCGCTGGAGGCAGAGCAATCGGGCCCGGATCTGGAAACTGGCTTCGACGAGGGCGGTCCAGGTCGTGAGGTCGCAGACGCCGGTGATGGGGATGTTCCGTTGGCTCTGGAACAGTCGGACCGCCTCGGCGGTGCCATCACCGAACTGTCCGGCATCGTCGGACGACGGCAGTCCCCGGGCCCCCAGTCGCCGCTGGAGGTCGGCGACGTCGTCGCCGGAATCACCTGTCCGGAGGGGGAGCGATGAGAGGGAGATGACGCTGCTCGGGTCGAGGCTGATCGTCGTGGATCAGAGGAAGTCTGCCAGGTCAGCGACGATCTGCTGCTTGCCCTTGCCACCGACGAACCTGGCGACCTCTTCCCCATCACGAAACACGATCATGGTGGGAATGCTCATCACATTGAACGAACGAGCCAGATCGGGCGAAGCATCCACATCGACCTTGGCGATCCGGATGCTGTCGGCGTGCTCGTCCGAGATCTCCTCGAGCGAGGGCGCGATCATGCGGCACGGACCGCACCAGGTCGCCCAGAACTCGACGAGCACGGGGAGGTCCGAGGATCCGATCTCCTCGTGGAATGTGGCGTCATCGAGAGCGAACGTCGGCATCGGAATCTCTTTCTTCGGTCGGCACCCTGGATTGCCGGAACATCATTCCACCAAACGAATTGAAACGGAACGACCGCTCCAACCACCAACTGCCCGCAAACATTTCCCGATGACGACCAGATCGGACGACCGGATCGGACGACCGGATCGGACGACCGGATCGTCAGTGACCCTGCCGCTCCAGCCAGCGCTCCACGTCGATCGCCGCCATGCAGCCGCTTCCGGCGGCCGTGATGGCCTGGCGGTACCAGTCGTCCTGGACGTCGCCGCAGGCGAAGACCCCTTCCCTGCTGGTGTTCGATCGTCCGTCGAACGTCTGCAGGTAGCCGTTCTCGCGGAGTGACAGCTGATCGGCGAACAGGTCGGTGTTCGGTCGGTGGCCGATGGCGACGAAGGCTCCGGTGAAGGGGTGGGTCGTGAGCTCGTCGGTCTCGACGTCCCGGGTCACGACACCCTCGAGCCGCTGGTCCCCGATCAGGTCCTCGACCACCGAGTTCCACAGGAAGGTGAGCTTCTCGTTGGCGAACGCCCGCTCCTGCATGATCTTGGAGGCGCGGAGCGTCTCACGCCGGTGGATCACCGTGACCGATCGCGCGAACCGGGTGAGGAACAGGGCCTCCTCGATGGCCGAGTCCCCACCGCCGACGACACAGATGTCCTGATCCCGGAAGAAGAACCCGTCGCAGGTGGCGCAGGTGGAGAGCCCGTGCCCGAGGAGTCGTCGCTCGGCATCGAGTCCGAGCATCAGTGACGATGCACCTGTGGCGATGATGATCGCCCGGGCCCGGTACGTGGGATCACCCTCCGGTCCCCCGACCCACACGCTGAACGGGGGCGCCGAGAGGTCCAGGCGGGAGACCTTCGCCGTCAGGATCTCAGATCCGAACCGTTCCGCCTGGGCCCGGAAGGACTGCATCAGCTCCGGGCCGGTGATCCCGGTGGGGAAGCCCGGGAAGTTCTCGACCTCGGTCGTCAGCATCAGCTGGCCCCCGGGCTGGTCGCTGGTCGAGGAGGGCTCACCCTCGATCACCAGCGGCTCCAGCGCAGCGCGGGCGGTGTAGATGGCTGCGGTCAGTCCGGCGGGTCCGGAACCCACCACGATGACGTTGCGGACGTCGTCGGTCACGGCGTGATCCTCTCAGTCGATCGGTGCGCCCTCGGCGCGCCGCGTGAACCTAGACCCTGCCACGGACCGGCCGCGACGGCGGGGTCAGTCCCGGCGGCGACTCCAGAGGAAGGCGCCCAGCAGCACGAACAGCGCGCCCATGACGAGGTACGACACCCAGATGCCACCGGGCAGCAACCAGTGGAGGAATCGGGTCAGGCCGACCACGACGATGACCAGCACGGGCACGAGCACGATGACCGCGACCAGAGCGAGGACTGCGGCCCGGCTGACATCGAGCAGGGGGCCGGTGGTGCGGGCCCGGACCTTGTCGACGCTGTCGACGATCAGGTCGGTGACCTGATCGGTCCAGTCGGGCTCGGTCCGCTCGGCGGTGCCGGCGGTGGCGGTCGGGTTCGGCTCTGCAGACGCCATCGCCCGGAGCCTAGAGGCCGCGCCCGGTCAGGGGTGGCTTCGAGGGCCGCCGGTCGGGTTAGCCCTGAGCCGGGCGACCCCGCGCCGACAGCTCGTCGATGCGAACGCTGTGGCGGCCGTCCTGGGCCTCGCCCAGCTCCGTGATCCACAGCAGGACGAGTCGCCCCGGGGCCCCTCGGGTGTCCACCTCGATCGTTCCCCGGACGCCCTGCACCTCGGCCGACGGGGTGAGACGTCCCAGATCGATGGCATCGGTGGACTCGGCGTCGATGACGTAGACGGATCCGCTCCAGCCGTCGTCGCTCGACTGGATCCGGACCCGGTCGACCAGGGACCGGGACTCGAGGACCAGCGCCACGCCCACACCGGTCTTGGCCCCGAAGAAACCGCGTTCGTCGTAGAGCTCCGTCTGCCAGCCCGTGGCCGGGTCGCCGTCGGCGACCGCCGGCGCATCACCGTCGTTCTCACCCCTCGTCCCGCTGCCCTGGGGGTCGAAGGTGCCGACCCGGGCGATCGCCAAGGGCTCGAGCTCCTGGGCCGGGGTCGTCGTCGCCGGCTCGGCTGGGACCTCCTCTTGTCGCGACTCCCGCACCAGGAGTCCGGCCACCGTCAGCGCGGCACCGACGAGGACGATCATGAGGGCGGGCAGCAGCCAGCCGCGTTCGGATGCGGTGAAGGACTCCGGATCCTCGCCGTGGTGGTCGGGGCCCGGGCCCGCCTCGAAGCCCGTGGGTGGTCCGGGGACGTGCACGCTCCCGCCGAGCAGGGCCGCCCGGAAGTCGGCCGCGGTCGAGAAGCGGTCGTTCGGGTCCATCGCCAACGCGACCATCAGGACCTCGGCGAGGTGGTGGGGGACATCGGCGCGCACCTGTCGTGGGTCCAGCGGGGCCGTGTGCAGCCTGGCGAGTGCGACGGCGGCTGCCGTGTCCCCGTCGAACGGGCTCCGACCCGTGACGCACTCGTAGAGCACCACGCCGAGCGAGTACAGGTCGGCGCGACCGTCGAGGTCGACCTGCTGCAGCTGTTCGGGGGCCAGATAGGTGGCGGTCCCCACCAGCGAGCCCTCCTGGGTCAGCTGGGTCTGGCCGTCGGCGACGGCGATCCCGAAGTCGGCCAGCTTCACCCGACCGTCGCGGCACAACAGGATGTTCGACGGCTTGATGTCCCGGTGCACCAGGCCGGCCCGGTGAGCGGCCTCGAGGGCGTCGAGCACCCTCAGCCCGACCCGCTCCGTGGTGGCGGCGTCCAGGGCGCCCCGTTCGTCGAGCAGGTCTCGCAGCGTCGTCGCGTCGAGCAGCTCCATGACGATCGCCTCGCGCTCCCCGTCGCTGCAGGTGTCGAACACTCCGACCACTCCGGGGTCGTTGATGCTCGCCGCCGCCTTCGCCTCCTGACGGAACCGCTCGACGAACAGCGGGTCGGTCGCCAGGTGGGGGTGCAGGAGCTTCACCGCCACCCGCCGGGCGAGGACCGTGTCCGTTCCCTCCCAGACCTGGGCCATGCCGCCCGAGCCGATCAGCCGATCCAGCCGGTACCGGCCGCAGAGCACCAGACCGGAGAGCCCGGCACTGGTCGATGTGATCGGCGCGCCGGGGGGCGCGGATGTGATCGGTGCGCCGGGGGGCGCGGGTGTGATCGGTGCGCCGGGGTGCGTTCCGGCTCGGGTCTCATCCACCATCGGCGACGCTACCGTCGGCGGGCGACGGTGGTCTCGGCACCCGGTCGGTGGGATCGGAACCGGACCCGCCCTCCGGATCCGGGGTGGCGCTGGGGTGCCGGCCGTCGTCCCGGACGGTGCGGCGTCGACGTCGCCGGACCGTCACGAGCCACCACCAGGCCAGGACCACCAGCGAGGCGATCGACAGGGCGGCACCGACCCCCGAGATGGTCGAGGCCTGCACGGGCAGGCGAACGGAGTCGATTCCGACCGAGTCGTCCGGGGAGGTCACATCCACCCGGACCACGGACTCGCCGGGAGCCCGGACCGTGACCCTCAGCTCGACCAAGTTCTCGCCCGGGACCAGCCGGACGGTCTGGCGCTCACCATCGGGGAGCTCCAGTCGACTGCTGCGGACCCGTAGGCCCACATCGACCGGGTAGGGGAGGCCGTTGCGGAACCGGAGCGGGATGGTCGCGTCCCGGCTGGTGAGGACGACCTTGCGCTCCGGGGGCGCCTCGATCCGGCCGAGGAGCTCTCGTGACTCCCCGTCGATGGCGGCGTGCGAGGCCAGACGCACCGCCGGGTCGAGCGTTCGGGCCAGGCTCTGGGCGTTGACCAGGTCCCAGGTCCGCACCCTCGGCTCCACGGGTCCGACGACGCTGCGGACGCCGATGATCCTGGTCCGCGAGGAGCGGTACTCCGCCACGGGGCCCGCCTGGTCGACGACCGTGCGGGGTGCCAGCCCGGCCACCAGGTACTCCCCGTCCACGGGCCCGGCCGGTGGCGGGACCGCCTCGGGATCGGCCGTGAGCGGACCGGCTCCGGTGAGGGCGGGAACGAGCGCGAGCAGCACCGAGGGGTCGATCTGGGGTGGGACGAACAGGACCGACTGCGGACCGGGGAACGAGTCGGTGTCGTCCTCGACGGCGTTGAACCAGTCGCCGCTGAGCTCGGCGGCCACGAGGTTGGCGACGACGCCGGGGTCGAGGTCGGGCTCGAGCGAGAGCAGTCCGAGGAGCGGATCGTCCGCCACCACCGTCAGCGGCGCGGGTGGTGCCTCGTCGGCGGTCGTCGGCTGCCCGCCGGTCAGGACCATGGTGCGGCTCCGGGCCGTTCGGTCGTCGGTGTCGTCGGGCAGGACGAGCCGGTCGACCGGCAGGACGACCCGGGTGGTCCCGAGCGCCGTGATGGCCGGGAGCGCCTCCGGGGTCAGCGTGTCGTCGAGCAGCCAGGTGTGTTCGACCGGCCGCTGGAGCGTCTCGGCCTCGACGACCCGTGACCCGATGGCGAGCTCGTCCTGGAGCACGTCGAGTCCGTTGGCCGTGATGATGCCGCCCACGTCGACCGGCACGTCCGTCCGTCGGATGCTGCGGGCCCGCAGGCCCGGACGCTGGAGCGCCGCGGTGAGGGCCTCGGCGGTGAGTGTCTCGGACCGCCCGGCCCCGGTGAGCAGGTTCGGGCTGATGGCGAGCGAGAGCGGCGCCTCGGGCACGGCCTCGAGCAGGCCGGCCACGTCGTCGAGGGTCGACAGCAACTCGTCGTCGACGACCGACCTGCCGTCCGGCGTGAGCGACGGCGGCCCGTCGAGTCCGAGGGCGAGCGTCACCGACGTCCGGGCCGGCCGGCCGTCCCGGCCCACCGGCGCCGTCTCCGGCGGTCGGACCATGAACACGGTCCGCTCCCACAGGCTGGAACCGTCGGCGGCCACGAGCTCGAGCGAGACCGGGTGGATGCCGTCATCGGGGACCACCAGCACGCCGGTGGCACCGGTGCTGGAGTTGGTGATCTGCAAGGGGATGATCCAGCCGGCCGCCGGGTTCCCGAGCAGGGCCGCCGGCAGTTCGATCGGCCCCTGCAGGACCGACCCCGCCGATCCGCCGTTGGCGACGCGAGCGACCTCGGCCCGGAGGTCCGAACCGCCGCTCAGCCGCCGGTGGATCCGGACCTCCATGGGCGAGTCCGGCGGGACCGCCGTCGTCGGGGCGAACCGCAGCTCGAAGGTGCCGGTCGGAGGGACCGACGGCGACACGAAGGTCACCTCGAGGTCCGGCTCCGCCGGTGCGGGTTGCGGTGCTGGTTGCTGCGCGATCGAGGGTGATCCCCCTGCGGGCAGGGCCCCGGTCGCCCCGACGGCCGCCGCCACGACGGCCGCCGCCACGACGGCCACCGCGAACGCAACGAGGGGTCGCCGGGTGAACGACCCGGTGCGGGATGCCGGGCGTCCCCTCACGGGATCCCGCGGACGAGGACGACGAGGTCGCTCGGGGTCATCCGGAACCCCAGGTGGTGGTAGAGCCGCAGTGCCCGTTCGTTGTCGACCTGGGTGTTCACGAGCAGTCGACTGCAGCGGTGGCGGTCGGCCCACCGGAGCGCGTCCTGGCACAGCGCCGTGGCCAGGCCCGATCCGGCATGCTCCGGGTCGGTCGCCAGGCGCTGCAGGAACGCCTGGGAGCTGCTCCGCCCGGTGATCGCGTAGGCCACCACGACCCCGTCGGACTCGGCGACCCGGAACCGGGCCGACGGGGTGGCCGTCTCGGCGTCGTGCATCGACGCGGCGTCGAGCCGCCAGAACTCGGGGAACGCCCGGTGGTCGACCCGGAGGGCGGCGGGCCGGTCCCGGCGGCGCGCCCGGCGCAGCCGCACACCGACCGGAGGGTGCGGTCGTCCGAGGTCGGAGGACCCCGGGTCGACGGCGAGCACCCGCAGCCGGTCGAACTCCTCGAACCCCAGTCGGACGAACGGTCCGGTCTCGTCCGGGTGGAGCGCCGAGGTGATCACCGATGTGTACCCGGCGGCGGACAGCCGCTCCACGCACACGTGGAGGCTGTCGTCGTGGATCCGCACCGTGTCGGGGGCCAGGGCGAGGTAGGCGATCCGCGGGTCGGCGTGCCACGGGCCGATCCGAAAGCGGTCTCGTCCCACGGTCAGGGTCGCTCGGGAGGTCACGGCGCGGGAGGTCATGGTGCGGATCAGCTCGGCACGCCCTCGGTGCCGACCCAGAGCGTACGGGGCGGGGCCGACCCGGTGGGTATGGGGCGGGGCCGACCCGGTGGGTATGGGGCGGGGCCGACCCGGTGGGTATGGGGCGGGGCCGACCCGCAAGGGGAAACCGGGCGGGGCCGACCCGCAAGGGGAAACCGGGCGGGGCCGACCCGCAAGGGGAAACCGGGCGCCGGGGGCTCCGTCGTGTCCCGGTACGATCGGTCCGTGGGTCCTGAGCGCGTCCGTCGTCTGATCGAAGAGGTCGCGCCGTTGACCGAGGTCTTCGAGCAGGCCGGCCGTCGGCTGTACCTGGTGGGGGGCAGCGTCCGTGACCTCTTTGTTGCCGGGGACGGTGTCGTCGCCGAGGCCGGTGTCGTTGCCGAGGCCGGTGTCGTCGCCGGCGCAGTGACGGGCGACGCGGCGGCGACGGTGGACGGCGACGGCCTCCCGGTGTCCCCCGACGTCGACCTGACCACCGACGCGCACCCGGACGAGATCAAGGCCATCGTGGGGCCGGTCGTCGACGCGCTGTGGACCACCGGCGAGCGATTCGGGACGATCGGCGTCCGCTCGGGGGGCCGTGACATCGAGATCACCACGCACCGGGCCGAGGCGTACCGTCCCGACAGCCGCAAGCCCGAGGTCGCCTTCAGCACCGACGTGCTCGACGACCTGAGTCGGCGGGACTTCACCGTCAACGCCATGGCGCTCGAGGTGACCTCGGCCTCCCCGACGCTGATCGATCCCCACGACGGTCTCGCCGACCTCAACGCCGGGATCCTGCGCACCCCGCTGTCGCCGGAGGAGTCCTTCTCCGACGATCCCCTGCGGATGCTGCGGGCGGCTCGCTTCGTGGCCCGGTTCGGGTTGCGTCCGACCGACGAGCTGGTCGAGGCGGTCCGCAACGGCCTGGACCGGATGGAGATCGTCTCGGCCGAGCGCGTCCGGGACGAGTTGTGCAAGCTCGTCGTGGTTCCCGACCCGTCCGCCGGCCTCTGGTTCGCCAGCGACACGGGATTGGCGATGACCTTCCTGCCGGAACTGCCCGACATGCGACTGGAGCAGGACCCGATCCACCGTCACAAGGACGTGCTGACGCACACGATCGCCGTCGTCGCCCAGTCCGAGTGCCGGCTCCGGGTCCGACTCGCCGCCCTGTTCCACGACGTCGGCAAGCCCAAGACGCGGTCGGTGGGCCCGAAGGGTGTCTCGTTCCACCACCACGAGGTCGTGGGCGCCCGTATGACCCGGGACCGGATGAAGGCCCTCCGGTTCTCCAAGGCGCTCGTCGACGACGTCACCCAGCTCGTGTACCTCCACCTGCGGTTCCACACGTACCAGATGGGGTGGAGCGACTCGGCGGTCCGCCGGTTCGTCCGTGATGCCGGTCCGCTCCTCGAGGACCTGATCGCGCTGACCCGGGCGGACTGCACCACCCGGAACCAGCGCAAGGCGGCGGCGCTGAGCCGCCGGATCGACGAGCTCGAGGAGCGCATCGCCGCCCTGCAGGAGGCCGAGGCGGTGCGATCGATCCGTCCCGACCTGGACGGCGCCGAGGTGATGCGCCACCTGGACATCGGACCCGGACCGATGGTCGGCCGGGCGCTCGCGCACCTGCTGGAGCTCCGGCTCGACCAGGGGCCGATGGACCGTGATGCCGCCCTGGCGGCGCTCGACGAATGGTACGGATCACAGGACGGCACCGGTGGGGGCCGCGACGGGAGGAGCAGCTGATGGCGGGCATCGTGGTGGGTGTCGACGGGTCCGAGCACTCCCTGGCGGCGCTTCGTTGGGCGGCCGTCGAGGCGAGGTTGCGCGGATCGGCGATCCGGGTGGTCGGAGCATTCACCACCCCGTTGATGAGCACGGGCTACGAGGTGGCGGCCCCCGATCCGGACGATCTCCGGGCGGCCTCGGAGACCATGCTCGGCGCCGCCGTGGACGCCACGTCAGCCGACGGACTCCTCGACGGCCTGGACGTGACGGTGGAGTCGCTCGAGGGGCACCCCGGTGAGCGGCTGATCACGCTGTCCGAGGACGCCGAGCTCCTGGTCGTGGGGTCCCGCGGCCACGGAGGATTCGTGGGGTTGCTGCTCGGCTCGGTCACGACCTACTGCGTGAACCACGCCCACTGTCCGGTGGTCGTGGTCCGGGGCTCCGACTGAGGGACAGCGTCTGGATCAGACCCCGAGTCAGATCCCGAGCTTGCGGGCCCGGATCACGAGGGTCTCCGGTACCCACTCGCTGAGGGACGACCGGTGGAGGCTCGTTCCGGCGGTGCCGGCCTGCGGCTCCAGGACGGTGTCCACCCGGAAGCTCGCCCGCGTGAGCGTGGTGAACAGCTCGCCGAAGGAGTGGGGATGGGCGACCCCCTCGTCGGCTCCGGCCCTCCAGGCGATCGGGGTGGAACTCCAGGACGTCCGGGTGAGCGTCGGCGGCTGCTGTTCGGTGTCGTCGTCCTCGAGCATGGTCGCAAAGGGGTGGGGGAGCGACAGGAGGAACGGGGACTCAGGGGTCAGCACCCGGTGGACCTGTCGGACCACCCGGCTCAGGTCCTGCACGCCGGCGAGCGAGTAGACGGAGACCACCAGGTCGACGGCGTCGGCCCGCAGGAAGGCGAGGTCGGCCAGGTCGCTGTGGTGGAACTCGATGCGGACCTCGGCCCGCTCGGCGGCGGCCCGGGCCTGGGCCAGTCGGGAGGTCGAGGACTCCACGGCGATGACACGGGCACCCCGCCGGGCCAGGGCGATCGCCGCGGCGCCGGTCCCGCAGCCCAGGTCCAGCACGCGTCGGCCGTCGACCGAGCCGATCAACTTGGCGAGCTGCTCGTGGTCCAGGTCGGGGCCCAGCTGCACCAGGTCGCCGGTCAGTTCCGTGCCGTGCGGGAAGCTCAGCGGAGGCAGCGGTTCGGGAGCGGCGTCCTCGGCGACCAGGACCGGCCGGCTGTCGAGGTTCCCCGCCGACGGATGCCGACGGACGGTGGTGGTTGGGGGAGCCATCACCGACCATTCTCGCCGTTCCCGGCCGTTCGGACGCGGACCGGTGGTGTGGATCACCGGTGGGATCGGTCCCCCTGCCGGATCGACGACACCGGGGGTACCGTGTCCTCGTGCCGTTCACCCAGTCCGACGCCCCCGCCCGCCCGGGCCGGGCACCCGGCAGCATCGACTACCGGTTCGCACGACGGCAGGTGCTGCGCCGGGTCCGCGCCGGCGAGCTGCAGCGGTCCGAGGTCTGCGACGCCCAGCGCGAGCTCCTGCGGGTGGCGGAGCACTACTCGCAGCGGGCCACGACACCCTGTCCGGTGTGCGGCGAGTCCGAGCTCCGCATCGTCCGCTACGTGTTCGGGCCGCGACTCCCAGCGGGCGGCCGGGCGGTCGCCAGCCGGGCCGAACTACGCAAGCTCGCCGCCGGTCGGTCCGGATTGCGGTGCTACACCGTCGAGGTCTGTCTGGGCTGCCGTTGGAACCATCTCGTGGAGGTGGTTCCGCTCGCATCGAGCTCGGATCCCGAGCCCGTCGCGCCTGCACGAAGCCGTCCCCGGTCGTCCTCCTGAGCCGTCCCGCAGGCACCGACGGGACTCCGGGAGCCCCCTCGGGCAGACTCTCCGGGTCCGACCCCGGTCCGGCGTCCGCCGGACACCTTCTCCGCCGTGGCCTCCTCGACCCCTGAACCCAGCACCGACACCGCAGCCGTGCCCGGCCGCCGCAGCGTCCTGTGGCGCCTCCGGTTCGTGGGCTTCGGGGCGTTGGTCCTCGGCGTGGTCGCCATCGGGGGCGTCTGGACGGCGCTCAACACCCTGAAGCTCCCACCGGAGCGCCGGCCGGTCGAGACCTCGTTCGTCTGCGATTCGACGGTCGAGGCCGGTCAGTGCGGGTTCGACACCGCCATGGCCCGCCTGCGCACCGAGCAGGAGCGTGTCCTCGTGGACTACGAGCAGCTCCCGCCGGTCCTGGTGCAGGCGGTGCTCTCGGCGGAGGACCGGAAGTTCTTCGACCACAGCGGGGTGGATCCACTCGGGATCAGCCGGGCGCTCTACCAGGATCTCCTCGGGGGCAGCGAGTCGCTCCAGGGCGGGTCCACGATCACCCAGCAGTACGTCAAGAACGTCTACCTGACCTCGGAGCGGAGTCTGGACCGCAAGCTCCGGGAGGCCGTCCTGGCGATCAAGCTCGAGCGCGAGCTCGACAAGCGGGAGATCCTGACCCGGTACCTCAACGAGGTGTACTTCGGCCGGGGCGCCTACGGGGTGGAGGCGGCGGCCCGGGCCTACTTCGGCGTCAACGTCGAGGAGCTCGACCTGGCGCAGTCGGCCTACCTGGCCGGGCTCATCCGGTCGCCGGAGACGGCGGACGCGACCCGGGATCCCGAGGTCGCCAGCCAGCGGCGCAACAGCGTGCTGGTGGCGATGGTCGAGGAGGGCCACATCACCCAGGCCGACGCCGACCGGGTCGGCGCGCTGCCGTGGCTGACCGAACCGAGCATCCAACAGGACGGCTCGATCCAGGCGGCCACGATCCTGGAACGGTCCGAGGAGACCACCGACTTCGGGCCGGTCCGCTACGACGACATCGGCTCCGAGTACTGGGTCGACCTGGTCCGCAGGCAGCTCCGGGAACGGTTCGGACCGGGTGCGGAAACCCGCGGGTTCCGCGTCTACACCACCTTCGACCCCGACCTGCAGGAGGCGGCGGTCGAGTCGGTCAACTCGACGGTGAACCAGCCCGATGGTCCGCTCGGTTCGCTCGTCTCGGTCGACGCCGACGGCCGCGTGGCGGCCATGGTCGCCGGCCGTGACTACCAGTCGGCCCAGGTCAACCTGGCCCTGGGGGCCGAGGGCGGCGGTGCGGGCAGGTCGCCGGGATCGACCTTCAAGCCGATTGCGCTCGCGGCGTTCGTCGAGGACGGCTTCTCGGTCGACTCCCGCTACGAGGCCCCACCGACCACCCAGTTCCCGGGCGTGACGGAGCAGGACGGGAGCCCGTGGCGCCCCGCCAACTACGACCGGGCCGACCACGGCGTGGAGACCGTCGAGCAGGCGACCTGGCAGTCGACCAACACCGTCTACGCCGGGATGGTCGACCAGCTCGGACCGGAGCGGCTCGCCAGCATGGCCAACCGGCTGGGCGTCACCGCCGAGCTGGACCCGGTGTACTCGTTGGTCCTCGGCGCCGAGGGCGTCTCGGTGCTCGACATGGCCTCGGCCTACTCGACCTTCTCGAGGCACGGCGTGCGGATCGACCCCTACATCATCGAGCGGATCGAGGACTCCGACGGCAACGTCGTGTTCGACGCGGCAGTGGACGTCCCCCGTCAGCAGGTGATCGCGCCCGATGTGGCCGACACCGTGACGTCGGTGCTGACCGGGGTGATCTCGCGGGGCACCGGGAAGGCCGCCGCGTTCGGCTCACCGGCCGCCGGCAAGACCGGGACGACCGACAACGCCGAGGACGCCTGGTTCGCCGGCTACACCTGCGACCTGACCGCCGTGGTCTGGATGGGCTACGAGGTCCCGCGTGAGATGACGACGTCGAGCGGCGGGCAGATGTCGGGCGGTGCGACACCGGCGCGGATGTGGCGGTCGTTCATGTCGAGGGCCACGGCGGACGACGACGACTGCGACTACGCCGAGGTCGACTACGGCGACAAGGTCCTGAACTCCGGGTACTCCCCGTCGAGGTCGTCCAAGCGATCCTCGCAGGGGTCCTCCGGTTCCTCGAGCGGTTCGACCACGTCGACGACCACTCCGTCCGGCGGCTCCTCGACCTCGGTGCTCCGGTCCACGACGACGGTGCCCAGATCCACCACCACGGCCCCCCGTCCCACCACGCCGCCGACGAGCTCGCCGCCGACCACGGCCACCTCCGGCGGAGGCTGAGCAGGATCTCGGGAATCCGTTCGGGTACAGGGGGATCTGTGCTTGGCACGGGACCCCTCGACGTCGTACCGTTGGGGTGTCGGCCGGCAGCCACAGGGCGCTGGACCAACTGAGGAGGTGGGCCAGTGGCACCATCTGCAGCCATCCCGTCGGCACGTCGGACGGTTCCGGCCGTCCGAGCCACCAAGGTGCGGCGGGGCGACGCACCGCTGGTCATGGTGACCGCCTACGACGCCCCGGGCGCCCGGATCGCCTCGGAGGCGGGGGTCGACATGATCCTCGTCGGCGACTCGGTGGCCATGGTCGTGCTCGGCTACGACGACACGCTCCAGGTCACCGTCGAGGACCTGGCGCACCACACCGCAGCGGTCGCCCGGGCCCGGCCCGAGTGCCTGATCGTCGGTGATCTGCCGTGGATGAGCTACCACGTGTCCCCTCAGGAGACCGTCCACAACGCCGCCGCCCTGATCCGGGCCGGAGCGCAGTGCGTGAAGCTGGAGGGGGGCCGGAAGCGGGTCCCCATGATCGAGGCACTCGTCGACGCCGAGATCCCCGTGGTCGGCCACCTGGGACTGACGCCCCAGTCGGTGCACGCCATGGGCGGGTTCCGGGTCCAGGCCAAGGAGTCCGAGGCGGCACTGCAGCTCGTGGCCGACGCCAAGGCGCTGCAGCACGCCGGGTGCTTCGCGATCGTGCTCGAGGGGGTTCCCGACGAGGTCGCCCGGATGGTGACCGAGGCGGTCGACGTGCCCACGGTGGGCATCGGTGCCGGTCGCCACTGCGACGGTCAGGTCCTGGTGTTCCACGATCTGCTGGGCCTCGAGGACCGGGTGGCGCCCAAGTTCGTCCGCCGCTACGCATCGCTGAAGGGCCAGGCCGTCGAGGCGGTGGCGGCGTTCGCCGCCGACGTGCGGGGCGGTGCGTTCCCCGACGACTCGGAGTCGTACCACCTGTCGGTGGACGAGGCCGAGGCGCTCTCGCTCTACGGCGGCGCCCACTGACCGGCGCTCCGGCCGGCTCCGTCGGTTCGCTGTCACACCCCTGCCCCAGACTGCGGGCGTGACGATCACCGGCCCCACCACCGGCTCAACCGACACCAGCCAGACCACGACCGGGCACCCCACCGACTGGACCCCTGCGGGGTCGGGGTGCCTACACTCTGCGTCGCACATCGCCCGGGCACGTTCCGGGTCCCTGTCCTGCAGGTCGCAGGACCCTGGAGCGCCCGTCGCCCAGGTCCGGAGGGAGGAGTCAGCGTGGCAGTCCGCGCGTACGAGCTCATGATCATCGTCGACCGTGACGTCGACGACGCCGCCAACACGGCTGTCCTGCAGCGCGTGCAGGAGCTGGTCAGTGCCGGTGATGGCACCGTGCCCACGGTGGACAAGTGGGGTCGGCGACGCTTCGCCTATCCCATCAACCACAAGGAAGAGGGCGTGTACTCGGTGCTGGAGATCGTCACGGAGGCGCCGAACCTCGACGAGGTCGACCGGTACCTCCGGCTCGCGGACGAGGTCGTCCGCCACAAGCTGATCCGCCTGCCCGACTCGGAGGCCGCTCGCCGCGGTCTGCTGAGCCCGGCCGGCTGACCCAGGAGGACACCATGGCAAACGGCAACACCGTCGAGCTGATCGGCAACATCACCCGCGACCCCGAGCTGCGCTTCACCCCGTCGGGTGCGGCCGTGGCCAACTTCGGCCTCGCGGTCAACCGACGCTGGCGCAACCAGCAGACCAACGAGTGGGAGGAGCAGGTCTCCTTCTTCGACATCGTCTGCTGGCGCGAGCTGGCCGAGAACGTGGCCGAGTCCCTCTCCAAGGGCAGCCGCATCATGGTCTCGGGCCGACTGGACCAGCGGTCGTGGGAG
>SXMI01000271.1 GCA_005777415.1 Actinomycetota bacterium
GACGAGTGGCTGCTCGACGCCCAGGACACCCCGACGGCGACCAGCGGCCGGGGTCTCGGCCGGGGACTGCTCTTCGATCGCTCCGGCAACCTGGTCGCCTCGGCGGTCCAGGAGGGCGTCGTGCGGAGGGCCCGGTGATGCGCCGCCGCCGGCTGGTCGGGTTCGTCGCCGGCGCGGCCACGATGGCCGTCACCGCGGTGACGGCCGCCTGCGGGTCGGAATCGGCCACCCCGACATCAGCCCCGACATCGACCCCGACATCGGCCCCGGCGGTCGCCCCGAGCACGACCGGACCGGACGCCACCGGACCGGCGGCGGACGCTCCCCTGCCCGCCCTCGAACTCCAGGACCTGGACCTCGTGGTCGAGCAGCCCGTGGACCTGACCTTCCGGTCGAACGGCACCTCGCTGCTCCTCGCCGAGCGATCCGGCCGGGTGCGGGAGGTCGTCGTCGCCGGTGACACGTACCGACTGACCCCCGACCCGGTGTTGGACCTGACCGAGCGGGTGGGGTCGACCGACGCCGAACGGGGCCTGCTCGGGATCGCCGTGAGCCCCGACGGCTCCGAGCTCTACACCAGCTACACCGAGGCCTCCGCCGGTGACTCGCGTGTCGACGCCTACCCGCTCGCCGGCGACGACGGGTCGCTCCGGGCCGATCCGTCCGCCCGGAGGGAGCTGCTCGCGATCGAGCAGCCCTTCGGCAACCACAACGGCGGAAGCCTCGCGATCGGCCCCGACGGGATGCTCTACGCCGGCTTCGGCGACGGCGGCGCCGCGAACGACCCCGGCGGTCGCGCCCAGGACCTGTCGGAGCAGCTCGGCAAGGTCCTGCGCCTCGATCCGACCGGCCGTGACGACGCCGATGGCGACGGGTTCCCCGACGACAACCCGGACCTGGGCGGCGCCCCGGGGATCTGGCTGTCCGGCGTGCGGAACCCGTGGCGGATCAGCTTCGATCGGGCGACCGGCGACCTGTGGATCGGCGACGTCGGCCAGAACGCCGTCGAGGAGATCGACCTGCTCGACGCGGACGAGGGCGGCGGTCGGGGCGCCAACCTCGGGTGGGACCTGTTCGAGGGGGACCGCCCGTTCGAGCTGACCGGCGAGCCGCCCGCCGGACTGGTCGAGCCCGTGTTCACCTACACCCGGGACGACGGCGGGTGCTCGGTGACCGGTGGGGTCGTCTACCGGGGCTCCGCCATCCCGGAACTGGACGGCAGCTACCTCTTCGGGGACTTCTGCGACCCCCGGATCCGGGCGCTGCGGCCGGCGGGCGAGGGCGGGTACGCACCGGTCGACCTGGGCGTCGAGGTCCCCGCCCTGGTCTCGTTCGGGACGGACGCCTCGGGTGAGGTGTACGTGCTCGGACTGGACGGATCGGTCGCCAGGATCGTCCGGGGCTGAGCGTCCCGCTCAGTCCGACCGCATCGTCGCCAGCTGGTCCGAGATCAGGTCCCTCACCCGCTCACGGAGCTCGTCGACGTCGTCGAGCGTCAACCCCTCCGTCGGCACCGGCGCCATCACGTGCACCTCGGCGTCCGCCCGACCGAACCGCCAGTCGTGCTTGCGCAGCGCCTCCTTGGTGCCCGCCACCGCCAGCGGCAGGATCGGGACCTGTGTCTCGATCGCCAGACGGAACGCCCCGTCCTTGAACCTGCCGAGCTCTCCGTCGACAGCGCGGGTGCCCTCGGGGAAGATCATCACCGACACCCGGTTGCGCAGGTAGTCGGCGCAGGCAGCCATGGCCTTCTGCCCGCTCTCCCGGTCGCCGCGGTCGACCTGGATGTCCCCGGCGAGGTACATGAGCCACCCGGCCACGGGGATCCGGAACATCTCCTTCTTCGACAGCCACTTCATCTCCCACGGCAGGTGCGAGATGAGGAGGATGTCGGCGAACGACTCGTGGTTCGACACCACGACGTAGGGGTTCCGGGGATCGGCGGGCAGGTCGCCCGTGACCCGGAACCGCCAGAGCGGATTGAGCATCTGGTGGGCGACGGGCATCTTCCGGTACAGGTACCCGGGCCAATAGCGCCCGCGGTCGAACGGGTAGGTGACGACGTACGTCACGGCCACCAACGGCACCCAGACCGCCACGCACAGGCCGAAGGCGAACCACGACCAGACCGACAGGACGGTCACCCAGAAGCCGGCCCGTCTCGGCTGCTCGTCCCCCGACGATCCCGGCGACGCCACCCCGGCGCCGGTCGAGGCTGTCGATCCAGATCCGGCGTCGGCCGGTTCCTGAATGGCCATCACCCCACCCTAGTGACCGTCCGACCGTGACGGACTCCCGGAGTGCGCCCCGCCAGGTCCTCGACCCGCAGGGTCCCGGCCCCCAGGCGGATCAGGTCGACCGCGCCGACGAGGCCCGGCTCGGGAGGGCCCGCCCGCTCCATGGCGAGCCGGACCAGGGCGGACGGCCTCGGATCGGCCGGTTCCGGGACCGGGGCCGCCCCCTCGATCCGACCGGCGAGCCCGTCGAGGGCCCGGGCGGCTCCGTCCAGGTCGGCCCGCAGTGCGGCGAGTGCAGCGGCGTCCCAGTCGATGACCGGCAGGTCCAGCGGCACGACGCCGAGGCGGACCGGAGCGCCGCCGGCGAGCAGGGCCGCGGTCGCCGCCAGCTCGGCGATGGCCAGGAGTTGGGAACGGATCCCGACCGGGACGCTGTGCGGCGCCGAGGTCTCGACCATGTCGAACACCCGGTCCAGGTCGACCAACTGCGCCGCCGGGTCGACGGAGGTCGCCGAGGGAGCGGTCCGGAGTCCGTCGGCGAGCCGGCGCAGCACGTGCGCCACCGCGCCCTCGGGAACCGTGCCCACCCGGGGCCACAGCACCACGGCGATCCCCAGCGCCACCAGGGCGCCGATCACGATGTTCACGAGCCGCACCTGACCCGCACCGTCGAACGCCGGGTTCGTGATCGTCACCGTCACGACCACGAACGTCGTGAACGACGCCGAACTGACCAGCGGGTGCAGACCGTTCGCCGAGGCCGTCAGGAACAGGAGCACGGGCAGGAACACCCACAGGACGTACTCCTGTCCGCCGGCGACCCCGACCAGCACCGAGGACACCAGGTAGCCGATGGCCGTGCCGGCGATCGCAGTGGTCGCCGTCCGTGAGATGGTCGCCAGGTCGGCCCGCAGCACCGACATGGTGCCGAGCACGAGCCAGAACCCGCGACCGGACCCCGCGCCCAGGACGACCAGACCGACCGCTGCGGTGATCGCGACCGTCGCCCGCAACGAGTTCCGGAACCACAGGGAGTCCGGGCGGGCGTGCCGCCGGACCGAGTCGACCGGGCCGCTGGAGGTGAGCGCCGCCACCCCCGGCCCGTCGGTGTCGCCGCTGCGCCAGGCCTCGACCAGGTCGGCCAGCACCAGGGCGGCCACGGCGAGCGTCCGGACATCGGTCGAGGCCGCCACGGTGTCGACCTCTGCCGGGATCGCCGAGGGCGCCTCGACCCGACGACGGCCCGCCGCCAGGTGGGACGCCACGGCGGCGTCGAGCACCCGGGCCGGCACCGGCGTCGCACGCTCCTCCGAACCCGGTGCCGACCCGATCACCGCGGCCACGGCGTCGAGCGTGTCGGCGACCACCGCGAGCAGGTCCTCGTCCTCGGGTTCACCGGCCGGGCGGATCCGACCGGTGTCGCTGCTGGTGACCAGCGTGACCATGGCGACGAGTCGCTCGGCCTGGTGGATCGTCTCGGCGAGGAGCCGGTCGGGTGCAGCGGGTGCACCGGTCCGCAACCGCCGCACCACGGTCACGGAGCGGAGCCGGTCGGTGAGGGCGAGCAGCGTGGTGGGGTCGGCACCGGCGGGTGGTCGCAGGCACCGGCCCAGCTCGATGGTGAGGTCCGCCACCAGCGATCGGATCGGGTAGCGGCGGGCTGCCGGCCACAACAGCACCGAGGCCGCCGCCGCGGCCAGGGTGCCGAGCATCCACCCGACGACGTCCTGGCTGACCGAGCCACCGAGCGTCGGGGTCGTGGCCGCGTAGAGGAACGCGATCATCACCGGGAACCGGGCGGCGAAGAACGGTCCGCCCAGCACGCCGGCGAAGTAGGTGGCGAACGTGACCACCGCGGTGGTCGCCAGCAGCAGCCACGGCACCCCCGCCACCAACTCGACCAGGGGGAACGCACCGGCGGCCACGGCGCCGGCGGCGAGGTACCTGAGGAACCGCCGACGAGGCGGTCCCCAGA
>SXMI01000272.1 GCA_005777415.1 Actinomycetota bacterium
AAGCTGATCCGGCTCCCCGACGACGAAGCCGCACGACGCGGCCTCCTCGCCGGTGCCGGCGAAGGAAAGGACTGACCATGGCAGGCAACTACGTCGAGTTGATCGGCAACCTCACCCGGGATCCGGAACTCCGGTTCATCCCGTCCGGGGCTGCCGTCGCGAACTTCGGGCTGGCGGTGAACCGTCGCTGGCGCAACGCCCAGACCAACGAGTGGGACGAAGAGGTCGCCTTCTTCGACATCGTCTGCTGGCGGGACCTGGCCGAGAACGTGACCGAGTCGCTCACCAAGGGCAACCGGGTCATGGTCAGTGGCCGCCTGCAGGTCCGCTCCTGGGAGACGGACAACGGCGAGAAGCGATCGAAGGTCGAGATCCTCGCCGACGAGATCGGCCCCAGCCTCCGGTGGGCGACCGCACAGGTCACCCGGACCGAGCGCCGCGAGGGCGGCGGCGGTGGGGGCGGAGGCTTCGACGCCCCGCCTCCAACCGAGGCACCGACCTACAGCCAGGATGAGGAGCCCTTCTGATGGCCAAGCCACCGCCGCGTCGCGGCAAGCCCAAGGACAACGGTCGCAAGCTCAAGAAGAAGGTGTCGATCCTCGACTCCGAGAGCGTCGAGTACGTGGACTGGAAGGACGTGAACCTGCTCCGGCGGTTCATGTCCGACCGGGCCAAGATCCGCGCTCGTCGCGTCAGCGGGAACGACACCCAGCAGCAGCGGGAGGTGGCCAAGGCCATCAAGAACGCCCGTGAGATGGCGTTGCTCCCCTACACGAGCCGGGTCACCACCCAGCGAGGTCGTCGCTCGGACCGTGACGGCGACGACCGTCGTGGTCCGCGTCCCGACCGGGAGCGACCGGAGTCGACCGAGTCGGCCGACGCCGCTGCCGCCGAGGAGTTCGAGGCCATCGAGGCGACCGAGGACGCCGTGGTCGAGGAGGCGACGTCGTGAGCTCGGTGAAGGTGGTGCTGCGGTCCGATGTGGCCGGACTCGGCAAGCGCGGCGACGTGGTCGAGGTCTCCAAGGGCTATGCCCGGAACTTCCTGGAGCCCCGTGACCTCGCCTTCTCGGCGACGGCAGGGTCCGAGCGCCAGGCGGAGTCCATGCGCCGGGTCCGGACCATCCGGGACGCCAAGGATCGGGAGGCGGCCACGGAGATCGCCACCCGCTTGGTGCCCAGGACCATCACGATCGTGGCCCGGGCCGGCGAGGGCGGGAAGCTCTTCGGTTCGGTGACGGCAGCCGACGTCTCGGCAGCCGTGGCCGAGCAGGCCGGTGTCGAGATCGATCGGAAGCTGCTGGTGCTCGACGAGCCGATCAAGGACCTGGGGACCCACCACGTCCAGGCCCGGCTCCACGCCGACGTCGAGTTCCCGATCACGGTCGAGGTGACCACCGACTGACATCGGTTTCGTCCACAGGATGGCCCGTCATCCACAGTTGGACCCACAAGCGATCCACCGTGAAACCCGGGAAATCCAGAGGGTCATCCTCTGGATGACCACAGGGTGAACGGCGGAGGATGGACGGTGATGCCGCCCGAACCGCCCAGCAGTCCACCTGTCTCGAGCCGGGTTCCCCCGAGCAATCTGGACGCGGAGCAGTCGTTGCTCGGCGCCATGCTGCTCTCGGAGCACGCCGTGTCGTCCTCGGCGACGATCGTGCAGGCGGACGACTTCTACAAGCCCGCCCACCGCCACATCTTCGAGGCGGTGCAGACCCTGTACGCGACGGGACGCGGCGTCGACCCGCTGACCGTCGCCGAGGAGCTCGACCGGGTCGGCGTGCTCGACGCCGTCGGGGGCGCCGCGACCCTCGTGTCGCTGCAGGCGAACACCCCGGCGATCACGAACGCCGAGCACTACGCCCGGATCGTCGAGGAGAAGGCGCTGCTGCGGAAGCTGATCGGCGCGGCGAACGACGTGGCCGAACTGGGCTACGCGCCGCTCGACGACATCGAGAAGACGATCGACTCCGCCGAGAGCCTCATCTTCTCGGTGGCCCAGCGTCGGAACTCCGACACGCTCGCCGAGCTGGCCCCGCTGCTGGACCAGGCGCTCGAACAGCTCGAGGAGCTCTACGAGCGCGGTGACGCCATCACGGGGACCCCCACCGGGTTCACCGACCTGGACGGACTCCTGTCCGGCCTGCAGCCCGGTGCGCTGATCGTCATGGGCGCCCGTCCGGCCATGGGCAAGAGCGCGTTCGCGCTGGGGCTCGCCTCGCACGCGTCCGTGCGCGAGCAGCTCCCCGTGATGTTCTTCTCGCTCGAGATGAGCCACCTCGAGCTGACCCAGCGTCTGCTCGCCGCCGAGGCCCGGGTCGATGCGACCAAGCTCCGGACCGGCCGGCTCACGGACTCCGACTGGACCAAGCTGACCAAGGCGATGGGGCGGCTCGGCGAGGCGCCGCTGTGGATCGACGACAACCCGGCGCTCACGGTCATGGAGATCCGGGCCAAGGCCCGTCGTCTGCAGGACAAGCTCGGAACGACACTGGGCCTGATCGTCGTGGACTATCTCCAGCTGATGCAGGGTCGGAGCAACGCCGAGAGCCGTCAGGTCCAGGTCGCCGAGATCAGTCGGGAGCTCAAGGTGTTGGCCCGCGAGCTCGAGGTGCCCGTGGTCGCCCTCTCGCAGCTGTCCCGGCAGCTGGAGCTGCGAGCCGACAAGCGCCCCATGCTCGCCGACCTCCGCGAGTCGGGCTGCCTGACCGCCTCGACCCGTGTGCTGCGGGCCGACACCAATGAAGAGGTCCCCCTCGGGGACCTGCTGGCCTCCGCTGAGCAGGACATCCCGGTCTGGAGCCTGGACGACGACTGGAAGCTGGTGCCGTCGACCATGTCCCACGTCTTCGCGAGCGGCATCAAGGAGGTGTTCCGCCTGCAGCTCGCCTCGGGCCGGACGGTCGAGGCCTCGGCCAACCACCCGTTCCGGCGCGTCGAGGGGTGGGTTCGTCTCGACGAGCTCGCCGTCGGCGACCGTCTCGCCGTGCCGAGACGGGTCGGCCGCCCCGACCGGCCGACCCGCCTGGCCGACCTGCTCGCCGCATCGGGAGCCCCTCCCGTCGGCGATGCCAGTGGTGACGCCGCCGTCCCCGGCGCTGGGGTCGGGCCCACCGACACCCCGGTCGATCCGGTCGAGCTGGCCGAGCTCGTCGAGGGCGCCGCTCGATCGGGGGCGCTGCCCGCCGGGGTCGACTCGCTCGGGGACGACGACCTGGCGGTGGTGCTCGCTCAGGTGTGCACCAGGCTCGGATCGATCAGCGTGGGCACGCTCCGCGGCCGACCGCTCGTCCGGGTCGTCTGCACCAGCCGCCACCGGGACCTGCTGGGCCACCTCCAGCGGCTCCTCACCCGGTTCGAGGTCCACTCGCGGGTCGTCGCGGTGACCGGTCGTTCCCGCTCGTGGAGACTGTGGGTCCACGGGGCCGATGACCAGCGGCGGTTCCTGGCCGCGGTCGGACTCCGGGGCCCCGAGGCGGACGTTGCCCGCCGGGCGCTCGATGCGCTGGCGGACGTCACCCCCAACCCCAACGTGGACACCATCCCTCCTGCTGTCCGCGATGTCGTCGTGGCCGAGCTCGAGCGACTCGGGACCACCCATCGCCAGCTCGCCGCCGCGCTCGGGGAGCCCTACTGCGGCGGCTACCTCCTCGGTACGCCGGCCCGACCCCGGGCGACGAGCCGGGAGCGGCTCGGCCGTATCGCCGAGGCGTGCGACAGCAAGGAGCTCGCAGCGCTCGCCGAGTCGGACGTCTTCTGGGACGAGGTGGTCGGGATCGAGCCACTGGGACCGCAGCCGGTCTTCGACGCCACGGTCCTGGGAACCCACAACTTCGTGGCCGATGGCGTCATCGTCCACAACTCCATCGAGCAGGACGCCGACGTGGTCATGTTCCTGTACCGCGACGAGGTGTACCACCAGGACTCGCCCGACAAGGACACCGCCGAGGTGATCGTGGCCAAGCACCGCGCCGGTCGCACCGGCGTCGCCCGGCTGGTGTTCCTGGACTACTGCACCCTCTTCGCCAACATGGCGAAGGGCGACTGAGTCAGCTCCCTGTTGGTCCAGCGGGTCCGGGTCACCTGACTCGCTGATGGAAGGGGATCAGGCCTGCACCCAGTCGGGTTGGAGGGCCGGGTCGGCCGGGAAGTGCTCGATGTCGGTGGGCGGGTCCTCGAGGTCCGGATGTTCCAGCTCCAGGTCCCGGCGGGCGTCGGCCCGGTCACGGTCGTCGAGCTCGCGCAGGTCGCAGCACCACTCGACCAGCGTGCCGTTCGGGTCGTGCGTGTAGACCGACCGGCAGAACCCGTGGTTGATGTCGAGGACCTCCAGGCCCAGGTCGAGCCAGCGCTTCCGGCGGGCCTCCAGATCGGTCGGGTCGGTGGCGTGGAAGGCCAGGTGGTTCACCCACTCGGGAAGTCCGACGGCCCGGGACATGGCCCCGTCGACGGCCGGGTACTCGCCGTGGAGGTCCCAGAAGGCGATCATCCCCGGCGCCCCCTCGGTCACGTCCGGATTCCGGTAGAAGACGTGGCGGGCCCAGCCGCCCTCGGGCGTGGGTGCCGTGATGCACTTGACCAGTTCGAAGCCCATGGCCTCGGTGTAGAAGCGGTCGGTGGCGTCGATCTTCGCAGTGGCGAGTGCGACGTGGTGGTAGCCCATCGTGATCTCCTCGTCGGGATCCATCGGCGGTCCGAGCCCCCGCATGGTAGGTCGGAAGGTGGATCCTGGGCGTGGCGTAGGGTGCGGAGGTGGCCGATCCAGCCGACTCCGCGAGCGGGACCGACGCCGCTGACCCGGAGGAGACGTCGGTCCCGTCGGTCACGGGGTCCATCGATCGGCGCAAGCAGGTCATCGCCGGACTGATCACCCTGGTCGTGCTGGTCGTGGTCTTCGTCGGGATCTTCCCGAAGTTCGCCAACTACGGCGATGCCTGGTCGTCCATCCAGAAGATGTCCGTCGGCTCGCTCGTGGCGCTCGGAGCCGTCACGGTCGCGAACATCGTCATCTACGTGTTCCCCTACATGGCGGCCCTCCCCGGCATCAGGTTCTGGGACGCGTTCGTGGTCCGTCAGACATCCTTCATGATCTCGAACGCCGTCCCCGCCGGTGGTGCGTTCGGGCTGGCGGTCCAGTACGCCATGCTCAGCGGCTACGGGTTCGGCCCGGCCGAGGCGTCCTCGGCCATCGCGGTCACGAGCATCTGGAACCTGCTCGTGACGCTGGCGCTCCCGGCACTCGGCCTGGCGGTCCTCGTCGTCGAGGGCGACGCCACCCAGAACCAGGTCCTCGGGGCCGTCGGCGGGCTCGTGGCGGTGGTCGCGATCGTCGGTGTGATGACGGTCGTCCTGCGGAGTGAGGCGTGGGCCCGGCGTCTCGGGGGGTGGGGCGACGCGATCATCCACCGGGTCCGGCCGTCCACGCCGCCGGACGTCGCGACATCAGGCGTGGTCCGGTTCCGCGACCAGACCTACGACGTGGTGGCGCAGCGGTGGGGGCGCCTGACGCTCACGAACTTCGCCCAGCAGTTCAGCCAGTTCTTCGTCCTGCTCGTGGCGATCTACGGGCTCGGTGGAACCAGCACCGGTGTGAATCCGGCCGAGATCGTCGCGGCGTTCGCAGTCGCTCGTCTGGCCGGGTTCATCCCGGTCACCCCGGGGGGTCTGGGGACCGTCGACGCCGCCCTCGTGGGCCTGTTGTCCGCCTTCGGGATGAACCAGGACCAGGCACTGGCGGCCGATCTCCTCTGGCGGGCCGCCACGTTCATCCCGCAGATCGTGATCGGGATCATCACCTTCCTCGTCTGGCGGGTCCAGGCCGCCCGACGCTCGGCGGGCCGGGCCGTCCCCAGCACCTGAGGGCGGGACACGCCTGAGGGGCGGTCCCCCTGAGGGGCGGTCAGTCGGTCGCGCCGAGCGGCTCGGTCCAGTCGGGCCCCGGCGATCCGCAGGCCGTGCGCAGGTCGTCGAGGTAGCGACGCCTCGGGACGTCCACGACACCGAGCGAGGCCAGGTGCGGGGTCGACCACTGGACGTCGAAGAGCGAGCCCTCGACCGACCCGACGATCCGCGCGGCGGCGACCACGGCGACCTTGGACGCGTCACGGACGTGGTGGAACTTCGACTCGGCGGCGAAGAACGCTCCGATGGCGACCCCGTAGAGGCCGCCCGCCAACGCTCCGTCCCGCCAGACCTCGACGCTGTGGGCCCACCCCAGCCGGTGGAGGGTGGTGTAGGCGGCGACGATCCGCTCGTCGATCCATCCGTGGGGCCGGGCGGGGTCGCCGCAGGCCCGCACGACCTCCTCGAACTGCCGGTCCGTGGTGATCTCGAAGCGACCGAGGACCCGCCGGAGGGACCGGGACACGTGGACGCCGCCCGCCGGGAGCACCGCCCGGGGGTCGGGGGAGAACCAGGCCAGGTCCCGGCGCCCGACGGGCATGGGGAACAGTCCGAGCCGGTAGGCCGCCAGCAGCGACCCGGGCGCCAGATCGCCACCCAGGACGACGGGACCGTCGCCCGGGCCGTCACGCGGGTCGGGGAACTCCCAGCGACTCGGGGGTGGTTCGGCCGGCGTGACGGGAGGCCTCAGCGCGAGTAGTCGTAGAACCCGGCGCCGGACTTCCGCCCGAGCTGCCCGGCGGCGACCATCCGGCGGAGCACTGGCATGGCGGAGTAGTTCGGGTCGCGGAACTCGTCGTAGAGGGCATCGAGGATGGCGACCGAGGTGTCCAGCCCGACCAGGTCGAGCAGGGCGAGCGGCCCCATCGGGAACCCGCAGCCGCCCTTCATGGCGGCGTCGATGTCCTCGGCACTCGCCGTGCCGTTCTCGAGCATCCGCACGGCGTTGTTCAGGTAGGGGAAGAGCAGGGCGTTGACGATGAAGCCGGCGCGGTCCTTGACCTCGACCGGCGACTTGCCGCAGGCCTCGGCGAACGCCCGGCAGGCGGCGATGGTCTCGTCGGAGGCGGTCAGCGGGCGCACGATCTCGACCAGGGCCATGGCCGGCGCCGGGTTGAAGAAGTGCACACCGCAGACCCGGTCGGGGCGCTGCGTCGCCACGGCCATCTCGACCACGGGCAGGGTCGAGGTGTTGGTGGCGAGGATCGTGTCCGGCCCGCAGATCCCGTCGAGTTCGGTGAACAGCGCCTGCTTGATCGCCAGGTCCTCGACGACCGACTCGATCACGAGGTCGCAGTCGGCGACCGCGGCCAGATCGTCGGTGGCACTCACCCGCGCCCGGACCTCGTCGGCGACCGCCTGCTCGAGCTTGCCCCGCTCCACCTGCTTCGCCAGCGACTTCTCGAGCGAGGCGAGCATGGCGTCGGCCGTCGCCTGCTGCCGTGAACGCAGCACGACGGTGTGGCCGGACTTGGCCGCCACCTCCGCGATGCCCGAGCCCATGATGCCACTACCGAGGATGCCCACACGTTCGATCGTCATGCGGGCGATGCTAGCGAGCGAGCCGGTCGTGACCCCAAGCCGCAGGCGGGACGGGGCCCCGGGCCCGTGCGCCTCGGGATGGCTCGCTGCGTGGCGGGCATGTCAGGCTGTCGGCCGTCGGCCCACCGGTGGCGTCGGCATCGACGGAGGAGCGCGACGGTCATGACGGGGACGTTGGCCCTGGTGGGCGGAGGTGAGTGGTCCGAGGCGTGCACCTTCGACGCCGACCTCCTGTCGGGGTGCGGTGACGTGCTGGTGATCCCCGCCGCGATGGCCTACGAGCGACCCGAGGCCGCCGTCGAGCGGGCTCGGGCCCACCTCGAGCCGCTCGGCGTCCGGGTCGACGTGCTCGACGTCTACCGTCGCGCCCAGGCCATGGAGCCCGAGGCGTCGGCGGCGGTGGCGTCGGCGTCGGCGGTCTACGTCTCGAGCGGCTCGCCCATGCACCTCCGGTCCGTGCTGAAGGACACGCCGTTGCTCGACGCACTGGTGTCGGCCTGGAGGGGTGGCGCCGTGGTGGCGGTGGCGGGGGAGGCGACCTCGGTGCTCTGCACGCACATGGTGGACAGCCGGGGCGGGGCCTTCACGGTCGGCCTCGAGCTGGTCACCTCGGCGACGTTCGTGCCGCGCCGAGACCGTTGGTCACCGGACAAGCTCCACCGGACCGTCGAGCTGGCGCCGGTCGACCTGCCCGTCGTCGGCATCGACGAGTCGACCGCCCTCGTCCACACGGGTCCGGGTGAGTGGAGCGTCTCGGGAGCCGGTGAGGTGCAGGTCTTCCTGGGAGGTCGGCGGGTCGGACTCGACACACTGCCTCGGGCGCTGAACCCGGTGCTCGAGGGCTGATCCGCGTCGTGGTGTGAGCACGGCGGTGTCGGCCCGCCGGTGTCAGCTGGTGCCGGTGTCAGCCGGCCGGTGTCTGCGTGATGCGGACCGACTCGATGACGACCGGCTCGGTCGGCTCCTGGCTGGCGTTGCCGAGCGAGCCGATCACGTCGATGACCTCACGGCCCGCGATCACCTCGCCGAACCGGGTGTAGTTCGCCGGGTTCAGCTGCTGGCCCCCACCCGGCAGGACGACGAAGAACTGGCTGCCGTTCGTCGCCGGGCCGGCGTTGGCCATGGCGAGCGAGTAGTCGGTGTAGGCCTCGGGACCGGACGGCAGTTCATCGCCGAAGCTGTAGCCGAGCTCGTTGTTGCCCCAGGGCTCGCCGTCGCCGTCCCCGCCCTGGATGACGAACCCGGGGACGATCCGGTGGAACGGGACGCCGTCGTAGAAGCGGTAGCGGCTCAGCACGACGAAGTTGTTGGTCGCCACGGGGGCGGCGACGGGGTCGAGCTGCAGCGTGAACGACCCCTTGTTGGTGGTGACCTCGGCGGTGTAGGTGGCCGCCGGGTCGATGCACGTGGGTGGTGGCCCGGCGAACTGCTGGACCCGCTTCTGGGAACCCTCGGCAGGCGGACATGGCGTCGGCTGGGTGAGCGTCATCCCGTCGGGTGGGGCGGGGAGCGTCGCCCCCTCGGCGACGGTCGTGGTGGTCTCCCCGGGGCTGGTTGTGGTGGTCTCCCCGGGGGTCGTCGTGGTCGAGCCGTCGGCGCTCGTCGATCCGCCGTCCTGGACGAGCAGGGCTGCGACACCCAACAGGAGCGCCGCCGCCAGCACGATGCCGACGACCGTGATGACCCGCTGCTTGCGCTGCTGGCGGGTCAGGTGCTTCCGGGCCTGATGGACCCGGGCGGTCCGGCCCTGCTTCTGGCGTGCGTGCTTCTCGGCGCTGGTACCCACGGCGGGTGAGCGTAGCGTCGGGTCGCTCCGACCCGGCGTCGGTCCGGGGTCCCGAGCGAGCAGGTCCGCCGCCCGTCGTGGGGCCTCACCGGGGTCGCCGTGTAGCGTTCGCGCCGTGGCGTTGCTGGTCCAGAAGTACGGAGGGACGTCGGTCGCGGACGCCGATCGCATCCGTGCGGTGGCCGACCAGGTCGCGCGGGCCCACCGTCGGGGCGATCAGGTCGTGCTCGTCGTCTCGGCCATGGGCAAGGAGACCGACGAGCTGCTGCGGCTCGCCGCCGAGGTCTCCGAGGACCTCCCCGGCCGAGAGATGGACATGCTGGTCACGGCCGGGGAACGGAAGGCCATCGCCCTGGTCGCCATGGCGATCGAGGCCGCCGGGGTCCCTTCGGGCAGCTACACCGGAAGCCAAGCGGGGTTCGTGACCGACACGAACCACCGCAACGCCAAGATCCTCGAGGTCGGTGCCGCTCGGATCCGGGCTGCGCTCGACGAGGGGCGGGTTCCCGTGGTGGCCGGTGCGCAGGGCGTGTCGACCGACCACGACGTGACCTTCCTCGGCCGCGGCGGGTCGGACACGACCGCGGTCGCGTTGGCGAAGGCGCTGGGTGCCGACGCCTGTGAGCTCTACACGGACGTGTCCGGGGTCTTCACCACGGACCCCCGGGTGGTCAGCTCGGCCCGACGGATGCACTCGATCACGTACGACGAGATGCTCGAGATGACCGCAGCCGGCTGCCCCAAGCCGGCCATGCGATCGGTGGAGTTCGCACATCGGCACGGCGTGCCCCTGCACGTCCGGTCCGCATTCACCTGGGAACCAGGCACCTGGGTCGTCGAGGAGAGTCCAGACATGGAAGCAGCTCTGATCCGTTCGGTCGTGGCCGATTCGTCCGAGGCGAAGGTCACCGTCTCCGGTGTGCCCGATCAGCCCGGTGTCGCCGCCCGGCTGTTCCGGGAGCTCGCGGACGAGGACGTGAACGTCGACATGATCGTCCAGAACGTCTCGGCGGCCGGGGTCACCGACATCTCGTTCACCGTCCCGCACACGGACCTGGCACGCGCCGTTCAGGTCTGCGAGTCCCAGCGGGACTCGACCGGACCGACGTCGGTGGTCGCCGACCAGCGCATCGCCAAGGTGTCGGTCGTCGGTGCCGGGATGAAGTCGAACCCCGGTGTGGCCGCAACGATGTTCGAGGTGCTCGCGGCCAACGGGATCAACATCGAGATGATCTCCACCTCGGCGATCCGGATCTCGTGCGTGATCGCCGAGGATGCCGTCGATCGGGCGGTGCAGGTGCTGCACGACGCGTTCGAACTCGACCGCACCACCTTCTGATCCGCAGACCCCCCTCCTGCCGGCTTGGTCGTCGTCCTCGTCGTCCTTGCCGTCCTTGCCGGCCTTGCCGTCCTTGCCGGCTTTG
>SXMI01000273.1 GCA_005777415.1 Actinomycetota bacterium
CCGCCGGGGGATCGTCGAGGACTTCGCGGCGTTCGCCGCCGCGGTCGCCGAACGCTACGGCGACCGGGTCCGCAACTGGATGGTGTTCAACGAGCCGCTGTCGGTCGTCGGCCACATCGCCGCCGGGATCCACACCCGTCCCGGCCCCCACCCGATGCAGGCGCTGTCATCGCTGCACCACATGAACCTGGCGTGCGCCGAGGCGGGTCGGCGGATGCGCGACGTGCTCGGGCCGGACGCCCGGATCGGGACGACCAACGTCTTCACCCTGTGCGCGCCGTTCGATGCGACCGGGTCGTTGCGACGTGCCCAGCGCCGGCTGGAGGCCCTGCTGGTCGACGCGTTCCTGGACCCGGCGGCGGGACGTGGCTACCCCTTCGAGGACAGCGTGTTCCTGAAACCGCTGCGTCGCTACGTTCGCGACGGCGACCTGGAGGCCGCGGCGTTCGACTACGACTTCATGGGCCTGCAGTACTACGGCCCGTTCCCCATGCGGCGGGTGCCGTTGGTGGGCGGGCTGCCGGTTCCCAACCTGCGCACGGCCGAGGCGAACGTGCGGTCGTCGGTCGGGATCCCCGTCGAGCCGGACGGACTGCTCGAACTGCTGCGGCGCTACTCGACGCACCCGGCGTGCAAGCGGGTCGTGGTGACCGAATCGGGCTTCGGCATGCACGACCGGCTCGTCGACGGCCGGGTCCGGGACGACCTGCGCATCTGGTACGCCCGCACCCACCTGGAGGCGGTCCGCACCGCCGTGCGCGAGGGCCTGCCCGTCGACGGGTTCTTCCAGTGGTCCTACGCCGACAACATCGAGTGGGTCCTGGGCCGGGACGCCCGGTTCGGGCTGGTCTACGTGGACTACGACGACGACCACCGACGCATCCCGAAGGACTCGTACCGCTGGTTCCAGCAGCTGCTCACGTCGGAGGACGGGGTCGACTGAGGCGCCGTCCCGTCGGGGGGCGGGGTTCAGTCGCTGTCGGCGGCAGCGGCTGCGACGGCGCTGCGCACCTCGTCCATGTCGAGGCCCTGCACCTGGCCGATGAGCTCCTCGAGCGCCGCTGCGGGCAGCGCACCCGGCTGGGCGAAGACGAGGATCCCGTCCCGGAACGCCATGAGCATGGGGATGGACGTGATGTTGGCGGCGGTGGCCAGTTCGACCTCGGCCTCGGTGTCGATCTTGGCGAAGGTCACGTCGGGGTGCGACTCGGCGGCCGCCTCGAAGATGGGGGCGAACACCCGGCAGGGCCCGCACCACGACGCCCACCAGTCCACCAGGACGATGCCGTCCCCGGAGACGGTCTGTTCGAAGTCGGCTGCGGTCAGGTCGGTGACGGTCATGGTGGCTCGCTCCCTCGTGTGGGTCGGGTGGGGATGGGTCAGTGGAGGTTGGCAGGCCTGAGTATGAAACCCCCACGGGTATCATGCGGCGAGTCGGTGGGCGGGGCGAACCGGAGCGCCCCCGGACCGGGCGGCGGGTCCGACGGCCTACAGTCCGGCCGTGCTGCTCCACCACCCACCGCCGTTCGGGACGCGCTGGAGGGCGCGCTGGATCTGGGCCGGTCGCCCGCCGATCGCCACCGAGACCGCCACCCGGCCCGTCCTGGCCGAGCCGGTCAACCAGGTGGTGCTGTTGCGTCGGGTCGTGGACGTCGAGGCGGTGCCCGGGTCGGCGCCGTGCCGCCTGTGGTCCGACGGCCGACACGTCCTGCGGGTCAACGGCGTCGAGGTGGCCCGTGGCCCGGTCCGCTCCGACCCCCGGCGGGCCCACTACGACGTGGTCGACCTGGCCCCGCACCTGCGACCGGGTCGCAACGTGCTGGCCGTCACCGCCCGCCACTTCGGTACCGCCACCTCCTGGTGGACCCCGGTGCCGCCCTCCTACACGCTGGGTGGGGGAGCGGTCGTCGTCGAGGCGCTCGTCGGCGACGAGTGGATCGTCAGCGATCGGCAGTGGCGGGGGATGCCGGGCGAGGCCTGGACACCCGTTCCGGTGCCCGGCGACGTGGCCTGCCTGCCGCTCGAGTCGTTCGACGCCCGGCGGCACCCGCACGGCTGGGACCTGCCCGACTTCGACGACGGGGCCTGGCGTCGTGCGTCGGAGCTGATGCCGGTCCACACCGGGGCCCACGGCGACCCCCACCCGCCGAGCGAGCCGTTCGGCGTGCTGCGCCCACCGGTGCGCACCGGGTTCCCCGGGGGAGCGGTCCACGACGGTGCGTTGGTCTGGTCGGCGGTGACCGAGCAGGTCGAGCGGCTCGACGACCCCGTGTTCCAGGTCGTCGCCGACCAGGCCGCGCCGCGGCTCGCCGGGTCCACCGTCGCCGATGTCCCGGCGTCCGCGCCGGCGGACTCGGTGGAACTCCGGTCGTTCGACCTGGGCCGCATCGCTGCGGGCACGGTCCGCCTGGAGGTGGAGGCCCCGGCGGGCACCGTGGTGGACGTCGCCGGCAGCGAGCACGTGGCCGACGACGGCTCGCTGGTGGCACTCGGCCAGCACGCCGGTCTGCGCTACGTGTGCGCCGGCGACGGGCCCGAACGGTTCGAGTCGGCCGAGGTGATCGGGGCCCAGCACCTGCACGTGGCCCTCCGCCGCCCGGAGGGCGTGACCGGTGACGTCGCGCTGCGTGTGGCGATCGCCGACCGGCACCGACCCCGGCCCGCCGGAGCGTCGTTCGAGTGCTCGGACCCGCTGCTCGAGGAGATCTGGCGGGTCGGCCTGCGCACGGTGGACCTGTGCGCCCTGGACGCCTACGTGGACTGTCCGACCCGGGAGCAGCGGGCCTGGACGGGCGACTCGGTCGTGCATCAGATGGTCGACCTGGTCGCCAACCCCGACTGGTCCATGCCCCGGTGGCACCCGGAGCTGGCGGCCCAGACGCGGGGCGACGGGATGCTGGTGATGGCGGCGGCGTCGGACTTCGCGCTCGACGACCGGACGTTCGTGCCGGACTGGTCGCTGCACTGGATCCGGTCCGTGCGCAACCTCATGGACCACACCGGCGACCGGGAACTGCTCGCCGAACTGCTGCCGGTGGCGGTCCGGGCGCTGCGGTGGTTCGAGTCGTACCTGGGCGACGACGGCCTGCTCCACGACGTGAGCGGCTGGGTGCTGCTCGACTGGTCGAGTGTGTACTCGCAGGGGTGCTCGTCCACGCTGAACGCACTCTGGGCCCGGGCGCTGGAGGACGTGGCCGTGCTCGCGGACTGGCTGGGCGACCGGGGCACCGCCGAGTGGGCCCGGGTCCGGCGGTCGGCCGCGACGTCAGGCTTCGAGGTGTTCTGGGACGAGGAGCGCTCCGTGTACGTCGACCACCTGCTCGACGGGGTGGCGCAGCGGGCGGCCGCCCAGCACCCGGGGGCCACTGCGCTGGCGGCAGGGATCGTGCCGGAGGACCGGATCGCCCGGGTGGTCGAGCGGCTGGTCGACCGGAGTCGGCTGATCCGGCACTCGTGGGTGATGGACCCGCTGACCGTGGAGGACTCCGCCGACGGGTTCGTCCACCTGGTCAACGGGTACCCCGAGCCCGACTGGGACGTGGAGGAGCAGATGGTCGAGGCCCAGCCGTTCTTCCGCTACGTCGTCCACGACGGTCTGGCCCGGGCCGGTCGGGCGGACCTGGTCGCCGGGCTGTGCCGGGACTGGTCGGTGTTCCTGGACGCCGGCGAGACCACCTGGCCCGAGTGCTGGAAGGGGGGCACCCGCTGCCACGGGTGGTCGTCGACGCCGACCCGGGACCTGGTCGTCCACACGCTCGGGATCACGCCGGCCGCACCCGGCTACGCCTCCGTCCGGGTCGCTCCGGCGCTGGGCGACCTGGAGTGGGCGCGGGCGGTCGTGCCGACTCCCCACGGGTCGATCCGGGTCGAGGCGCGGGCCGACGGGACGGTCGAGATCGACAGTCCCGTCCCGGTCGTCCGGGGCTGACGGCAACCGCCGTCCACCGTTCTGCGGCTCTGGCGCGCGAGACGTACCCCGCGCGCGACCCCTATATCGGTGGTGGGTTCGTGGTACTGTCCCCGGGTCCGGTCAGATGACCGGGCGGACGTGACCGGTCGACTTCTGGGCCGGTCGTCTCGGTCCGCAGACTGCGTGGCACCCCCCCAACCGCCTCCGGTTCTGGTCCTCCGTGACCTGCTGCTGCTCGAGCCCCAGCGTTCATCGAGGAGTGCAGCCCGCGACGATGCGGGCGATCGGAGTACGACCATGACCACCTTCGCCCAGCTCGGCGTGTCCCCCGACCTGTCGCGCCGCCTGGACGCGCAGGGACTGACCGAACCCACGCCCGTCCAGGAGGCCACCATCCCCGAGGCGCTCGCCGGCCGCGACGTCGCGGCCGAGGCGCCGACCGGATCGGGCAAGACACTCGCCTTCGGGCTCCCGCTGCTGCAGCGGTGCGGCGTGGGCGAGGCCCGCCGGCCCGCCGCGCTGGTCCTGACACCGACCCGCGAGCTCGCGACCCAGATCGTCGACGTGCTCATCCCGCTCGCCGGGCGGGACG
>SXMI01000274.1 GCA_005777415.1 Actinomycetota bacterium
GAACGCGTAGTTGGAACAGGAGGCGACCGCGAAGCGGAGCCGCTCGGCCGACCCGGAGGGCGCCGTGCGGGTGCGGCCGACCGGTGAGGTGTTCCCGGCCTCGTCGACGAACCGGTACGCGTAGCTGGTGGCGGCAGCCAGACCGCCGGCCACCAGGTTCACGGTCCAGTCGCGGTGCCCGCCGGTCGTGGCGGTGCCGTTCGCGACCACGGCCGAGAACGAGTCGTCGGTGGCGATCTCCCAGCTCACTGCGGCGGAGCCCGAGTGTCCCGTCGGGTCGAGTCGGGTCCACAGCACGACCGAGTCGGGGTGTGGGTCGCCGGACGCGACTCCGTGGGTGAAGCCCGCCACCGGCCCGGCCGGTGTCGCCGGAGCGCAGGCCGAGAGCGTCGCTCCGAGCGCTGCCGCGGAGGCGGTTCCGGCGAGGAATCGTCGTCTGCTCGTCGTGTGGGGGCGCACCGTCATCTCCGTCGTCCACTCGTCCGTGCACCCGGCGGTTCCGGGGACACGGGGAACGTACGGTCCGGAGCCGAGCCCTGTCGTGGGTGGTCCGCAAGGTTTCATTCCGGGTTCAGCTGCGCGTCGTGTTCCGGGCGTCCCGGGGTCCATCGGCGACCCGCTCGCCCGGGCCTCGCCCGACCGGGCCGCGTCCCTGACCTTCCGATTCATGAATCGACTGACCGATACGGACGTCACAGATGAAGCGACACGGGGTGTCGTTAGCCTCACCTCAGGTGGCCGACCGGGTCGGTTCCGCACCGCCGGACCGGTCGCCGTTCGCCGTAGCCAGATGGCAGGCGGAGTGAACCTGGAGGGCTCATGAGCGATGGCGCACCCCTCTCCGAGTCGACCGAACGGTCGGCGGTGTCGTGGAACTCCCCGTACGCCACGATGATGATCATCCTGTCCGCCGGAGTCGCGGTGGCGCTGATCATCCTGGCCATCGGGTTCATCCCGAAGGACGGCGGAGGCGGCGGAGGTTCGGACTCCGCAGCCGTGGCCGTGTCGCTGACGGAGTTCGCGATCGGCGGTGACCTGTCCGCGGTGCCCGCAGGCGGAACGCTCCGGGTCGTCAACGAGGGGACGCAGACCCACAACCTCTCCGTCGAGGGTGGCCCGGCGACCGCCGACCTGTCGCCCGGGGCATCCGAGGACCTCTCGCTCGAGGGGCTCGCCCCGGGCACCTACAAGGTGCTCTGCACGATCGCCGGTCACGAGGCCGCCGGCATGGTCGCGGAGCTGACCATCGGTGGAGACGCCGGCGGATCGACCGAGGCCGCCGCCGGTGGCTCCTCCGGAGAGTCCGGCTCCCACAGCGGCGGCCACGGTTCCGGAGCCGACTACCAGGCCATGTCCACCAAGATGGTCGAGTCGTTCCAACCGTTCGTGGACCAGGTCACCTCGGGGAAGGCCAACACCACGGGCCTCGGAGGCCAGGACCTGGCACCCACGGTCCTGCCGGACGGCACGAAGGAGTGGAAGCTGACCGCGGCCGTCACCGACTGGGAGGTCAGTCCCGGCAAGGTCGTCAAGGCCTGGACCTACAACGGAACCGTGCCCGGGCCGACGCTCCGGGGTCAGGTGGGCGACCGCATCCGGATCGTGTTCGAGAACCGGCTGCCGATGGACTCGGACATCCACATGCACGGGATGATCCTGCCGAACGACCAGGACGGTGTGGCCCCGCTCACCCAGGCGCCGGTGCGCCCGGGTGAGACCTTCGTCTACGAGTACACCGTGACCGATCCCGCGGTCGCCATGTACCACCCGCACCTCATGGCGACCGAGGGCATCCCGAACGGGCTGTGGGGGTCGATGATCTTCTCGCCGGCCGGAGGAGGTGGCACCGAGGACTGGCTGATCCCGAAGGGGAGGACCGTCGCCGGCGTCACGATCCCGGCCGACGTCGCCCCGACGCTGCGTCAGAACATGGTGCTGAACGACTCCGGCGTCATCGGACTGTCGCTCAACGGGAAGTCGTTCCCGGCGACCCAGCCCTACGCCATGAACACCGGCGACTGGGCCGTGTTCAACTACTACAACGAGGGTGCGCTCTACCACCCCATGCACCTGCACCAGTTCCCGCAGCTGGTGATCGCCCGGGACGGGATCCCGCTCGACCAGCCCTACTGGGCCGACACCCTCAGCATCGGGCCCGGCGAGCGCTACACGGTGCTGTTCCAGGCCGACAAGCCGGGAGCCTGGGTGTGGCACTGCCACATCCTGAGCCATGCCGAGACCGCCGATTCGATGTTCGGGATGGTCACCGCGCTCGCCGTCAGCTGAGGGTCCACCGGCCGGCCCCGTCGATCATCGCGCCGCGCCCGGTCGGCTCCGTCAGGGTCGCACGGCTCAGACGGAGGTCGTGAGCTCCAGGATCGACGCGGTCGTGGAGCCTCGGGGGCGCCATCCGAGGGCGCCGGCCGCCAGGTCGGCGCCGGTGAACGTGCCGAGGTCCGCCGGGTCGCTGGTCAGGTCGGTCGCCCGGATCCGGTAGGTCACCTCGGGGTCGAGCCCGGGGATGACCAGCGCCGGAGGATCGGAGCTCGGCTCGTCGAGCTGGAAGCAGAACACCACGGCCCGGTTCCGGTCGGGAGCGGTGTACCCGAGCGCCGCTCGACCCCGGTCGTCCCCGTCGACCGGGCTGACCAGCCGGACGAGCCGGCCGTGCTGCACCAGGTCCTGGGTGCGGCGGGCCACCGCCACCGCCCGCCGGCAGACGGCGAGCGACTCGTCGTCGAGCGCCTCGAGGTCCAGGTCGAATCCGAACCGACCCGACAGCGCGACCGCACAGGCGAACGGCAGCGGCCGGTCGCCCCATTGCGTGACGTGCGCCGCCATGGCGCTCGCCGGGAACCAGTGGCCGCACGCCCACTGCATCCGGACCCGGGTGACCGGATCGGTGTTGTCCGAGGTCCAGAACTCGTGGAACCACCGCAGGGTGCCGTGGTCGGTGCGACCGCCGCCCGATGCACACAGCATCAGCTCGACCTCGGGGTGACCGTCGGCGATCCGCTGCATCACCTCCCAGGTCGCATGCACCCAGTCGACCCACGCAGTGGACTGCCGGTCCGCGGCCAGCGCGCTCGACCCCGGGTCGGTCACCGGTCGGTTGGCGTCCCACTTCACGTAGGAGGTCCCCGGCGCTCCGCCCAGCACCCGGTCGACGACGCTGACCTCGAAGTCGCGGACTTCTTCGAGCAGCGGGTCGAGCGCCAGTTGGTTCCGATGCTCGCGGGGCTCGCGCCGATCACGGATCACCCAGTCGGGGTGCGCCCGGAACAGGTCGCTGTCGGGGTTGACCATCTCGGGTTCGACCCAGATGCCGAACCGGATGCCCCGACCCGCCGCGGCGTCGACCAGGGCCGGGAGTCCCTCCGGGAGCTTGCGGCGGTCCGGGTCCCAGTCACCCAGGCCGGCGGTGTCGTCGTCACGGGGTGACGAGGTGCCGAACCAGCCGTCGTCCAGCAGGAACAGGTCCGCCCCGACGTCCGCGGCCCGGTCGATCAACCCGACGATGCGCTGCTCGTCGAAGTCGAAGAACGTCGACTCCCAGTTGTTCACCACGATCGGCCGGGTTCGGTCCGGATCGCGCAGCACCCTGCCCCGGGTCCACCGGTGGAACCGGTCGCTCAGCTCGCCCCGTCCGGTCGACCAGGTCCAGGCGACGGTCGGCGTCACGAAGGTGGTGCCGGGGTCGAGCACGTAGTGGGCGCCGAGCGGGTTCGCTCCGGCCCGGAGGCGCAGGTCCCGCGTCTCGTCGTTGGCCCTCGGCCGAACGTCCAGGGCGAATCGGGTGTTGCCCCCCCAGGCGATCGAGCAGCCGATCACGTCGCCGGCTGCCTCCTCGGCCGGGCCGTTCGGTTCGAGCATGAGCACCGGCGATCGCTGCAGGTGGGGCTGGATGCCACCCAAGGAGTCGAGCACCTTCGTCCCCGGAGTCAGCCGCTCGGTCGTCCAGGCCCACTCGTCGGCCCAACCGGCACCACCGAACTGGGTGACCACGGCCTCGGGTCCGACGAGGAACGCAGGGGCGATCGAGTCGTAGTCCCACAGCGTGACGGGACCGTCCTCGTCGTGGTCGATCTCGATCCACTGCTCGAGTACGCCGGAGTACCGGTGTGTCCGCGACCGGAAGGCGACCCGCAGGGCGAGGAGCTCATCGACGGTGCGGACGGTGACGAGCTCGTCGTCGCCCAGCGCTTGTCGCTCCACCCGGTCGAGTCGCAGCCGGGTGGTGGTGGTCCCTTCCGCATGGGTGATGCGCAGCGCAGGCGGGCGGAACGGGTCCGGCCCGCCCCAGGCCGGATGGGCGTGCGGATACCAGACGGGGTCGACCTCGACCGCAGCACCGGCGCCGTCGAGCCCCAGTCCCACCTGGTGGAGGCGGCCGTCGCTGTCGGCCGCCCAGGTCCACCCCCAGCCGCCGGCGTCGATCCGGAGGACCTCCTGATCGGGTGGCGCATCATCGGGCGTGGTCACGGGCCCATCCTCGTCCACGAGCCGGTGCCACCGGGCCACAGCGCCACCGGGCACCTTCCGGTGTTCAGCTGTGAATCATGTACTGTTCACCTCATGTTCACACAGGGGGCAGAGTCGTCGGGGGCGGACACAGGCGGGTCGGGTCCCCTCGGAACGGACGACACGGCTGCGTCGGCCGGGCCGATGTGGTCCAGGCGCACACTGCTGAAGTGGTCGGGCGCAGCCGGCATCCTGGCGGTGGCCGCACCCACCGCGCCGGCCTGCACCATGCCGGCGCCGCTGTCAGGAACCGATGCGAACGGACTCGCGCTGCTCAGCGGTTTCTCGAGTCGGGTCATCGCCCGCGCCGGTGAGTCGGTCCAGGGGTCGTCGTTCTTCTACCGCTGGTTCCCTGATGGCGCCGCCACCTTTGCCGATCCCGCCGTCCCGGGTGGCTGGTACCTGGCGGTCAACCACGAGGTCACCGGCGGCAACGGGGGTGTGACGAGCATCCGCTTCGCCCCCGACGGCACGGTGACGGACGCGCGGGCGGTGCTCAGTGACACGTCGTCGAACTGCGCCGGCGGAGCGACGCCGTGGGGGACCTGGCTGAGCTGCGAGGAGTACAGCCGGGGACACGTGTGGGAGTGCGACCCGACCGGGGCCGCAGCACCGACCAAGCGGACCGGGCTCGGCGCGTTCAGCCACGAGGCGGCGGCCGTCGCCGCCGACGGCCGCGTGTACCTCACCGAGGACCGGCCCGACGGAGCGTTCTACCGGTTCACCCCGTCGGTGCCCGGGGACCTGTCGGACGGACTGCTGGAGGTTGCGACGGGCACCGCACCGGGGCCGCTCGTGTGGGTGGCCGTCCCGGACCCGGCGGGCAACGTTGCGTCCACCCGCCTCCAGGTCCCCGGGACCGCCCGGTTCGACGGCGGCGAGGGCATCGACACGTCCGGCGACGACGTGTGGTTCACCACGAAGGGCGATCTGCGCGTCTGGCACTACCGGATCGATACGGGCGTGGTGTCCGTCAGGTACCAGGCGGGCGCCCCGAACGCCCTCGACGCCGTGGACAACCTCTGGCTGGACGAGGCGTCCGGTGCGCTCGTCGTCGCCGAGGACGGCGGCAACATGGAGCTCGTCGCCATCCGGCCCGACGACACCGCCGTGGTGATCGTGCGCATCCCCGGTCAGGACGGCAGCGAGGTGACGGGGCCGTGCTTCAGCCCCGACGGCCAGCGGCTCTACTTCAGTTCGCAGCGGGCTCCGGTCGGAGCCGTCGGTGCGCCGATCGGCGTCACCTACGAGGTCACCGGCCCGTTCGACGCGCTGCTCGGCCGGAACTGATCCGACGGGTTCGTTCCGCCGGCTCAGCCGACTGGTTCGTTCCGTCGGCTCAGCCGACTGGTTCGTTCCGTCGGCTCAGCCGACTGGTTCGTTCCGTCGGC
>SXMI01000275.1 GCA_005777415.1 Actinomycetota bacterium
GAAGCTGCCGTTCAGCGTGCGCCCCCGCATGAACGCCAGCGGCGCCACCTCGACGGTGCCCCGCTCCAGGTACCGCTGTGCCCCTTCGGGTCCGACCATGTCGTGCAGCGCGTCGTAGAGCGGCCGGAGGTACGGGTCGACCTTGGCCATCAGGTCACCCGGCAGGAACCCGAGCCGCTCCCCGGCCTCGACCGCCGGGCGGGTCAGGACGATCCGCTCCACCTGCTTGCGCTGCAGGGCCTGCACCGCCATGGCCACCGCCAGCCACGACTTGCCGGTGCCGGCGGGTCCGATCCCGAAGGTCACGATGTTGCGGGCGATGGCGTCGACGTAGCGCTTCTGGCCGCTCGTGGACGGCCGGACGGTGGAGCCCCGGTGGGTCCGCAGCACCTCATGGGTCAGGACCTCGGACGGTCGCTCGTCGGCCCGGGCCATGTCGATCGTGCGGCGCAGCGCCGCCTCGTCGAGCCGGTGCCCGCGTTCGACGAGGACCACGAGCTCCTCGAACAGCCGGCCCACCCGAGCGGCGTCCTCGCCCGAGGTCAGGATCTCGTTGCCGCGAACCGTCACCTTCGTGGAGGGGAAGGCATCCTCGACGACGTCGAGGAACCCGTCGCCCGGGCCGAGCAGCTCGGCCATCAGGTGGTTGCCCGGGACCCGCACCAGCATGGACCCGCCGGCGGCCGCCTCGTCCACAGCAGGACGCCCGGTGAGGCCGACCGCTCCACCCGTGCTCACCGGGGCGGCCCCCGCCGGGGAGCTGTCGTCGCCGTCCATCGTCGGACTCACCCTACCGCCGGACCGCCACGTCGTTCGGCCGATCGGGGATGCAGGTTCAGGCCTGCTCCAACCGTGAACGGACCCACCCCACGCCGTCGGCGGCGTCCATGGCCTCGGGCCAGCCGGCGAGCGTCGCATCCAGGTCGGCCCGATCGGCGATGGTCGCCAGCACCTCGACGGTGATGAGCTCGACGGGCATGTCGGGCACGAAGGAGTCGCCCAGCGGGTCCATCTCGACGGGCTCGGTCGGCTCGGCCATGAGGTAGAGCTCGCCGGTGTCCACGACCCAGTTCAGCTCGTAGCGACGCCCCTCGTCGTCGAGCCACTCCCGGCCCAGGTTCTCCTCGTCGGAGGACCTCCGGCGAGGGTCGGCATCGTAGAACTCCTCGATGTTCATGGTGGGTCCCGTCCCGCTGGTCGTTCCGTCGTGGGCTCGGCCCCGAACCGGTCGGTGCGTTCCCGGCCGAGCGCCCCCACGCTACGACAGAGCCGCAGCGACGACTCAACCCGGCGGGCACGGGTCCCCGTTGTCGGTGGGCCGAACGCCCCGTAGAACTCCGCTCCGGACAGCCCGACCACGACGGAGTGCCCCGTGTCGACCACCAGCCGAACGACCCGACCACGACCCCGCCCGGGATCGGAGACCCCCGCACCGTCCCGGCCGAGACGCCGCGTCCTGTCGCTGTCGGGCTGGCCCCTGACGGGCCGCAGCATGACCGGTGCCGCCCTGGTCGTCGTCGCCGTCGGCGGCGTGCTGAGCGCACACCGTGCGGCGACCGCCCCGCCGGAGACCACGGTGCTCGCCGCCGCCCGGGCGCTGACGGCAGGCACGGTCCTGGCTGCCGACGACCTGACCGCCGTCCCGGCCGACATGCCCGCCGACACGCCGGTCGTCGCGGGCGAGTTCGCCGACGACGCCGTCGGCCGCACCCTGCTCCGGCCGCTCGAGGTCGGGGCGCTGCTCGCCCCGGCCGACGTCGGCGACGGGGGCAGCACCCGTCCCCCCGGCTCCACCGTCGTCACCGTCGAACCGGCGGCCTCGCGGGTCCCCTCCGACCTCGGCCCCGGAACCAGCGTCGACGTCCTCGCCACCGACGACGAGCGGGGCCTGACCGAGTTGGTCGTCCGGGGCGCAGTGGTCGTCGGCCTGCCGGGAGCGGACGACGGCGAGGGCACCTCGATCGGCGGATCGCTCGGCACCCGGGTCGAGCTCGCCGTGGCCGACGAGACGGTCGCGACCGCCCTGGTCGACGCCGCCGTCCGCCACGACCTGACCCTCGTCCTGCCCACCCCGGGGAGTGCACGTGGCTGACGACCGCACCGAGGTGGACGTCGTCGTCGCGCTGCCCGGCGGTCGGCGGGACTGGGCGACCCGGTTGTCGCGCTGGTCCATGTCCGCAGGCGTCGCCATCGAGTTCCTCCGCGGCCTGTCCGCCGACGAGGTCCGGGCCGTCCTGGGGGCCGGCCGTCCGGTGGCACTCCTGCTGGTCGATCCCGCCTCGGCCGACCGGGACCTCATCGACCTGGCCGCCGGACTGGGCACCCCGTCGGCCCTGGTCGACGACGGCGGCGCGGCGCCGGACTGGACCGACCTGGGGTGTGTGGCGCGGCTCGACGAGCGCCTTGGGGCGGAGGAACTGCCCGATCTGCTCCGGGACCTGCGCCAGGCCGCCACGGCACGACCGAGGGCCCGGGCCGTCGACCTGGACGGCCCCGCCGATCCCGGCCCGATCGTCACCGTCGTCGGCGCCGGCGGATGCGGCGTGACCACCACGGCGATGCTCCTCGCCGACGGCCTGGGCAGCCTCACCACCGACCCGGACGCGGCCGCTGACCCGGACGCGACCGGCGGTCACACCCTGCTGGTCGATGCGTCGGACACGGGCGGCCTCGCGCTGTACCACGACCTCGTCCGGGTGCCCGGCGACCTGTCGCAGCTGGTGGAGCTCCACCGTCGTGACCGGGTCGACCCGGACGAGGTCCGGGCGCTGACGACCAGTGTGCCCACCCGCCGGTACCGCATGCTCCCGGCCGGGACCGACGAGGCCCCGGCCCGGCCACCGTCGGCCTCGCTCGCAGCGCTCGACAGCCTCCGCCGAGCGTTCGCAGCCGTCGTCGTCGACGCCGGTGCGGTCCCGGCAGGTGGGGAGCGGGCACCGGTCGACCCGTTCGTCGACGCCGCGATCCGGACGGCCGACCTGACCGTCGTGGTCGGCCGCTGCGACCTCCATGGCCTCCACCAACTGGCCGTGGCCACCGACCGGGTCCGCCGGGTCCAGCCCGACGACCGGGTCCTGGTGGTCTGCACCGCCCGCCGCCGGGGCGTCGACGACCATCGCAGCACCGCTGCCGCGGTCGACCTCCCGGCGGAACGGGTCAGGCTGCGACCGGTGGTGGGCCGCCTCGAGCGCATCCACCGCGACGTCGCCCCGCTGCCCCGGCGGGTCGCCGGTGGTCTGGTCGACGAGCTGGCACGCGCCGGGGTGCACCCCCGATCGGCGGTCGACCGGTGACCGCCCCGGAGGCCACCCCGCTGGCCCGGATCGAACGGACCGTCCAGGAGCTCGCAGCCCGGGCCCAGGTCGACGTCGACACCGACGACGGCCGGCGAGCGCTTCGCGAGTTGATCGACGAGACCGTGGCCGACTGGGGGGCCGGGCGGAGCGGACTCGGCGATCCGGAACGCGTGGCCGAACGCGCGTACCGGAACCTCGCCGGCTACGGGCCGCTCGAGCCGCTGCTCGCCGACGACGACGTCTGGGAGATCATGATCAACGGGCCGGATTCGGTCTTCGCAAAAAGACACTCCCGGCCCAGCGGCTACCACGACGAGGTCTTCCACGACGACGCCCACGTCGAGCGCACCCTGACCAAGCTCCTCGACGACTCGTCGGCCTCGCATCGCAAGCTCGACCCGGCCGAGGGCCTCCAGGACGCCGTGCTCGGTAACGGCGCCCGCATCCACATCGTCCACCCCGACCTGGCCCGGGGCGGCCACCTGCTGGTGAACATCCGCAAGTTCACCGGTGTCGCCGTGGCCGACCTGTCCACGCTCGTCACCCGGGGCTCGCTCACGCCGGCCGCAGCCGGGTTCCTCGCCGCCGCCGTTCGGGCACGGCTGACGGTGCTGTTCGCCGGTGCCCCCGGGTCCGGGAAGACCACCCTGCTCGGCTGCTGCACCGCCGAGCTCGATCCGTCGCTGCGGGTCGTGATCGCCGAGGAGGTCTTCGAGACCGACGTCCAGGCCCCGAACACCGCCAGCATGCAGACACGGCCCGACCGCCCGGACCGACCCGGGGTCGACCTCCGCCGGCTCGTGGCCGGGTTCCTCCGCATGGCCCCCGACGTCGCCATCGTCGGTGAGGTCCGCGACCGCGAAGCGCTGCCGCTGCTGCTCACGCTCTCGTCCGGGGTCACCGGGTACACGACCATCCACGCCGGGTCCGCCCGACAGGCCCTCACGCGGCTCCGCTTCCTCGCCCAGCTCTCCGAGGCGGCACGCCACCTGCCGCTCCCGGCCCTGAACGCCCTGGTGAGCGACGCCGTGGATCTGGTGGTGCACACCGAACGGACGCCGGCGGGACCCCGGGTCACGTCGATCGTCGCGCTCGAGGAGCAGGTCGCCGGCGCCGAGGCGGTGTCGTTCACGTGCACCGACGTGTTCACCCGGGATGCCACCGGACTGCGGTGGACCGGCCTGCACCCCGTCCGAGCCGGGGAGCGACTCGCCCGGCGCGGGCTCGACGCCCGCTCGCTGCTGGTGTCGACCGCCGACGACGGGGGCGGGAAGTGAGCTCGTTGGTGCTCGCAGCCCTCGCCGGTCTCGGCACGGCGGCCCTCTGGTGGCCACCGTCGGAGCGGACGCGGCGATCCGGGCCCGCCACGTGGTCACGGCGGATCCGCTCGGCACTCGACCGCGTGGGCCTGCCCGGCGTGGGGGTCCTGGGGTTCGCCCGGACGACGGCTGCAGCCGCCATCGGCGCCGCACTCCTCACCACCCTGGCGCTCGGGTGGAGTCCGCTGTCCCTGCTCGCGGCCGGCGCGGCGGCCATCCTGCCGGGGGCGTACTGGCGCAGCCGGCACCGGGCCGCGCTGGCAACCGCCCGGACCCACTGGCCCCGACTGGTCGAGGAGCTCCGCATCCAGGTCGGCCCGATGGGTCGGTCGATCCCCCAGGCCCTCCTCGACGTCGGTGAACGAGCACCCGAGGCCCTCCGACCGGCGTTCCGGGCCGCCCAGCGCGAGTGGAACCTCCGGACCGACATCGAGGGCATGCTGCACGTCCTGGCCGAACACCTGGCCGACCCCACAGCGGACGCCACCTGCGAGACGCTCCTCGTCATCCACCAGGTCGGCGGTGACCCGGATCCCCGCCTCGCCGACCTGGCGGCCGCCCGGCGACAGGACCTCCTCCACCGACGCGAGTCCGACGCCCGGCAGGCCGGGGCCCGACTGGCCCGGTGGTTCGTGATCGCCGTGCCCGTCGGGATGGGCATTGCCGGGGCCAACGTCGGCGACGGACTCGCCGCCTACCGCACCCCGACCGCACAGGTGCTGGTCGGTGCGGCCGTGGCCCTCGTCGTCGTGTGCTGGACCTGGGCGGGACACCTGATGCGGCTGCCCGCCGAACCCAGGGTGTTCGCGCCGTGAGCGGTGTCGTGGGCCTCCTCGGGTTGGTGACCCTCTGGGTCGGAACGGCCACCTGTCTGGCGCAGACCGCCTGGGGACGCCGACGGGCCCTCCGTCGACGGCTCGAACCGTTCCTGCCCCGGGCCGTCGACGCCGGGGTGGACCTCCCGGCCTCCCAGCTCGGAGCCGGGGCCGCCGTGCTGTCGCCGGCCGTCCTCGACCTCCTGGACCGAGTGAGCCGGGCGCTCGGAGCCCACGACGAGCTGGCGACCCGACTGCTCCGCGCCGACGATCAACGGTCGCCCGTCACCTTCCGGTCCCAGCAGCTCGCGGGTTCGGTCGTCGCCGTCTGTCTGGGTGCTGCAGTCGCCGTCGGCACCGGGGCGTCCGAGGCCGGTGCCATCGCCCTGCTGATCGGCGCCCCGGCGGCTTGGATCGTCGGCAGCGAACGGCGTCTCGATGCCCGGGTCGCCGACGAACAGCGTCGACTCCGCCTGGAGCTCCCGGTGGTCGGCGAGCAGCTCGCCATCCTCATCGGTGCCGGCTACTCCCTGCCCGCCGCCCTCCAGCGGCTGGCCGAACGCGGACGTGGGCGTGCCGCCCGGGACCTGGGCGTCGTCAGCCGGGAGCTCCGGCGGGGCGTGCCGGAGGCCGCTGCGCTCGCCGGCTGGGAGGCCCGCTCCGGGCTGCCGGCGGTCGGCAGGTTGGTCAAGGTCCTCGCCATGCACCGCGACGCCGGCGACCTCGGCCAACTGGTGGCCGCCGAGGCCCGAGCGACACGGGCCGAGTCGCACCGGACGCTGATCGAGACGATCGAGCGACGGGCCCAGCTCGTGTGGATCCCCGTCACCGTCGCCACCCTCGTTCCGGGACTGATCCTCCTCGCCGTCCCGTTCATCGCAGCACTCCGCCAGGTGGCCGGATGAGCTCCGCCCACCTGCCACCGCGCTCGCGCCCGGAGGGGCGCCCCGACACACCACTGCCGCCGTCCAGCGGCGGCACGCCGAACCATCAAGGGGACACCTCGTGGACGACACGACCATCCAGCCCGGGAACGAGCCGGAGCCGACCGACGACACGATCATCCAGCCCGGCAACGAGCCGGAGCCGACCCACCCGCGTCCTGCCCGACGCCGCAGGAACCAGGCCGGCGAGGGCGTCATCTCCACAGCGATCGCTGTCCTGGTGGTGGCGTTCATCGGCATCGGGCTCTGGCGGGGCTTCGACCTCATGGTCAACAGCGCCTCGCAACGGACCCGGGCTCAGGTCGAGCAGATCGGCCGGTGAGCGCGGCTCCGGAACGATCGGAGCAGCACTCGGCGTGGCGATGATGGTGGCCGGGCTCGGCCTCGGCTCCAACGTTGCGGTCGGGCTCTGGGCCCGGTCCACCATCGAGGCCGTCGCCTACGACACCGCCCGGCGGATCGCCGAGACGCCGCGCTCAGCGGACGTGGGCGCGCAGTCGAACGCGGCGCTGCGCAACGCCCGCAGCGGCCTGGGTCCGCTGGCAGCACAGGTCGACCTGCGCGTCCTGTCGACCGGCCCGGACGACGTGGAGGTCCTGGTCCGCTACCCGGGTGTCCGGCTGGTCCCACGACTGCTCCGGGCCGGACCGGCGGTGGGAGCGCTGGACCGGACCGTCTCCGTGCGTCGGGAGGGCCGGTCGTGACCGCGCCCGACCGTCCGGTGCGACGCCGGAACCAGCGGGGCGTGCTGGCGGGGGCCGAGTCCATGTTGTTCGTGGCGCTGCTCCTGATCGGCGGCAGCGTGGTCGCGGTCGGTGGCTGGACGACCTTGCGCGCGCAGGTCGCGCTCGATGCCGCCGCCCGGGAGTACCTGCGGGCCTACACCGAGGCGCCCGATCCGCTCACGGCCGCGTACCGCGGCGAGCAGGCAGCCAGACGATCGCTGCAGGGCAACGGACTGGTCGACACACGGGTCCAGCTCACCCACGCCGACCTGCGGGCCTTCGGTCCGTGTGCGTCGGCCGAGGTCGGGCTCGACCTCGAGATCCCGTCGGTCCGGATCCCCTTCGTCGACGCCTGGCGGCCGGTGTGGGTGCGGGTCCGACGCCGCGAGCTGGTGGACCCCCGCCGCGAGATGATCCGGGGTCCGGCCCACGATCCGAACCGGACGGCGTGCAGTGGGTGATCGACGGTCCCCGGACCGGAGCCAGCGGGGGTCGGTCCTCGTGCTGGTCCCGACACTGGCGCTGGTTGCGGTCGCCCTCTGCGGCATCGCCGTGGACCTCGTGGCGGTGCACGCCGCCCAGCGTCGGACCCAGACGCTCCTGGCATCGGCGGCCGACGACGCCGCAGCCATGATCGACACCCGACGCATCCAGCTCGACGGAGCGACCGTCGTGGACGCCGCCGCGGCCCGCCGCGTCGTCAGCGCCCACGTCGGTGCGGCCCGACTGCCCGGCCGGCTCCGGCGTCTCGACGTCGAGGTGCGCCGTGACTCCGTCGAGGTGCGGGCCGACCTGGCGGTCGGCCGCATCGTCCTGCGAGCGCTGCCCGGGAGCTCGGCGGAGACAACGGTGACGGTTCGCGCCCGGGCGGTGGTGACCGGATGAGGGCGGAACGGGTCCGTCTCCGGGCGGTCGACCCCGAGGTGCCGCTCGCCGAGGAGCACCTGACGGTGGAACCGGACTACTCCGACGCCCGGGACCTCTGCGACGAACGCATCGAGCGCCGGAGCATCGAGGGTCGATCCATCGTCGTGAAGCGCGCCCGTGGACCGGCCCGGGCGGCGCTCCGACGTGAGGCCACGGTGCTCGGGGCGCTCGACGGGGTCGGTGTCGTCGAGCTCGTCGAGCACATCGACGATCCATCGGGCGACGAGCTCTGGACGCTCGACGGTGGCCCCGCCAGCCTGGCCGACCCGTGGACCGGAACACCTCCCGAACGGGCCGCGTGGTTCGGGGACGGCTGCCGCCGACTCGCCGACCTCCACGCCCGCGGCTGGTTCCACGGCGCCGTGACCCTGGACCACCTGGTGGTCGACGAGCTCGGGGGGACCACCCGCTGGTGCTCGCTCGGATCGGCCGGTCGGATCGCCGACGAACCGGCGGGCCGCCGGCTGGACCTGATCGCCATCACCCGGGCTGCGCACAGGTTGGCCCGGTCGCTGCCGGGGTCGCTCGGCCTCAGGCGCCGACTCGACCACCTCGGCGACGAGGCCGACCCCCGGCGCATCGCCCGGGTGTTCCAGCACTGGGCCCGACGGCGAGGCGCCCACGGTGCCGGTGAGCGAACCGAGCGCCGGGCCCGGTGGCTCGACCCGGTGGCGGCCGTCCTGCGGCCCCGAGGCCGCTGGCCTGTCGAGCGCCGGTCACCAGAGTGGCGGTCACCTGGGTGGCGGGTGCCCACGATGTCGGCCGTCCGTCGCATCCCGACCGGACGCCTCTCGGGCCGGGCGACCGCCGCCCTCATCATCTCGATCATCTCGGCGGGGGTCGCCCTGACCCTGGGCGCCGCGATCACGCTCCGACATCCGGGGGCTGAGACACCGCCGACAGAGGGCCCCATCCCGGCCGATCCAATGACCTCGGGCGTCACCGCGGTGACGCCCGCCGAGTCGGGGCCGACGGTGGTGGCCGCAGGACGGACCCTGCAGGTCGGCCGGGCCGGCGACCGGGCGGTGGTGGCCGACGCCCGGTGCTCCGGCGAGTTGCGGGTGTTCGCCCTCCGCCCCGGAACGGGCGAGGTCTTCGACCTCCGCGTGCCCTCGCCATCGGAGCCTCCCGACGTGGGTCCCGGCGCAGCGTCCTCGGGTCGACTCCTCCTCCGGGAGCCCGGCCTGATCGACCTCGTGGCGCCGGCCGGGTGCGGGCCACCGCGGGCGGTACGACCGGACGGGAGCAGCACAGCCGTCATCCCCCCGTGACGCTCGGTGCGACCGGGCGATGAGCGATCGGTGTGCCATCGGCACGCCCCCACTCGTGGCACCCCGCCACCGGCCTCCCCGGCACACCGACAGGAGTTGCTGTCCATGACCACCGATCCCCTCCACACCACCACGCTCGTCGACGCAGTCGCCACCGCCGGCGGGTGGTTGGCCCTGTCGGCAGGTGGCGCCATCGCCGCCGGTACCGCCGTGGCGTCGCTGCGCCGCGGGTTCGACGGGTGGCTGCGCCGCCCACGAGCGCGACGGACCGCCGAGACCCAGCCGTCGGCCCGGCGCCGACGGGCCGGAACATCAACCCAACACCAACAAACCGAAACATCAACCTAACGCCAACAAATCAGAACGACGGCAAATCTCCTCACCACCACAATCAACACCAC
>SXMI01000276.1 GCA_005777415.1 Actinomycetota bacterium
CGAGTGCCCGCTGCAGGACCAGACCATGGCCTACGGGCCGGGTGAGTCCCGCTGGGTCGAGGAGAAGCGGCACTACGAGAAGCCCATCGAGATCTCGCCGCTCGTCCTGTTGGACCGGGAGCGGTGCATCCTGTGCGACCGCTGCACGCGGTTCGCCTCCGAGGTCACCGACGATCCGCTGATCCACTTCGTCAACCGTGGCTCCAACACCGAGGTCAACACGTTCCCCGGCGAGCCGTTCAGCTCGTACTTCTCGGGCAACACCGTCCAGATCTGCCCGGTGGGTGCCCTCACCGCCACGCCCTACCGCTTCAAGGCCCGGCCGTGGGACCTGGAGCGGACCGAGTCGACCTGCACCACCTGCTCGGTCGGCTGCCGGGTGACCCTCGAGTCCAGCCGGGACCGGTTGGTCCGCATCAACGGCGTCGACGCCGACCCGGTCAACTGGTCGTGGCTGTGCGACGCCGGTCGGTTCGGGTTCGAGGCGACGAACTCCGAGGACCGGGTCACCGAGCCGATGCGCCGCGATCCGGGCGGTTCGTTCGAGCCGTTGCGTTGGTCGGCCGCATTGGCCGGTGTCGCCGACGCGCTCGGGTCCGCCGACCCGCAGCGGGTGGCCGTGCTCGGTGGCGCCCGACTGAGTGACGAGTCGGCCTACGCCTGGGTGGCGCTCGCCAAGGGCGTGATCGGCACCGACCACGTGGACGCCCAGCTCGGCGACGGATTGCCGGCGGCGGTCCTCGACCTGCCCGGTGCGACGATCGACGAGGTCTGCGCACCCGGCGGCACCGTGCTCTACGTCGGGCCGGACCCCAAGGAGGAGCTGCCCGTCCTGTTCCTCCGCCTCAAGCACGCCGCCGAGCGTGACGGGGTGCGGATCATCGAGGTGACACCGACGGCGACCAGCCTGTCGCCCTACGCGGCGCTCGGCGTCCACGCCCGTCCGGGCGAGCTGGCCGCCGTGGCCCGGGCGATCACGACCGGCGACGTGGCCGCCGACGACGTCGGCGGGGTCGACGCCGGGACGCTCCGGTCGGCGGCGGCGCTCGTCGCCGAGGCGCAGGGGCCGGTCCGGGTCGTGCTGGGACGGGCGAACCTGGCCGAGTCGGGGCAGGTCGTGCTCGACGCCGCTCTGGAGTTCGCCGGCCTGCCGGGCGCCACCTTCCTCCCGGCCCTGCGTCGCTCGAACGTGCGTGGGGCGCTGTCGGCCGGACTCTCGCCGGGTCGCCTGCCGGGCGGTGGCCGCCTCGGCCGGGACGATGCGACCTGGTCGCAGGTGTGGGACCGGGTGCCGTCGGCCGCAGGGCTGGACGCGCTTGGTGTCCTGCGAGCGGCCGCCGCCGGCGAGATCGACGTCCTGGTGCTGCTCGGCACCGACCCGGTGAGCGACGCCGTCGACCGTGACCTGGCCGTCCGGGCCCTGGACCGGGTGCCGACCGTCGTGGCGCTCGACACCTTCGTGAACCCCTCGGTCGCCCGGGCCCATCTGGTGCTGCCCGCGGCGGCGCCGGGCGAGGTGGACGGCACGACCACCAACCTCGAGGGCCGGGTCAGCCGACTCCGGGCCAAGGTCACCTCGCCGGGTACCGCCCGGGCCGACTGGGTCGTGGCCGTCGAGCTCGCCCGTCGACTCGGCGCCACCTGGTCGACCTCGTCGGTCGAGGCCCTGCGCGACGAACTGGTCGCCAACTCGCCCCGTCTGGCCGGGACCGGCTGGGCCGACCTCGACGGACCCGCCGACGTGGACGGAGTGGTCGTCGACCTGTCCGGGGTCGACGTCGACGCCGGGGATGCCGCGGTCGTCCCGCAGGTCGACAGCTACTCGCTGCGGCTGGTGCTCACCCGTGAGCTCTACGACGGAGGAGAACTGCTACGTCGGTCCTCGTCCCTGGCCGGCCTGGCCCGCTCGGCGACGGTCGGGATCTCCCCGGGTGACGCCGAACGTCTGGGCGTCGGCGACGGTGACCAGCTCGTCGTCCGGGGCGAACGTGGCTCGCTCACGCTGCCGGCCCGAGTCGATCCGGGCGTCCCGCGGGGGAGCGTCCACCTGGTGCACCGGCTCGACGGGAGCGACCCGCTGACCCTCCTGTCGGCCGACGAGGTCGCCTGCGACGTCCGGGTGGAGAACGCCTGATGGACCCGTTGCTCTCCGGTGAGATCGGGCTGGCCCAGGTCCTCATCGTCCTGCTCAAGGTCGTCGTCGCATTCGCGGCCCTGATGGTCGGCGTGATGCTGATGGTCTGGTTCGAGCGCAAGCTCGTGGCGGACATGCAGAACCGGATCGGCCCCAACCGGGCCGGCCCGTTCGGCCTGCTCCAGACGTTGGCCGACGGCATCAAGTTGTTCTTCAAGGAGGACCTCCAGCCGGAGCGGTCCGATCCGTTCGTCTTCAAGCTGGCGCCCTACCTGTCGCTGGTGCCGGCGTTCCTGGTGTTCACCGTCATCCCGATCGCCGGCAACTTCAGCGACGGCCAGGACGGTGTGGTGACGCTGCTGGGCCAGGAGACCCTCATGCAGGTCGCCAACCCGCAGATGGGGATCCTGTTCGTGCTGGCGATGAGCTCCATCGCCGTCTACGGCGTCATGCTCGCCGGCTGGTCGTCGGGGTCGAAGTACCCCCTGCTCGGCTCGGTCCGGGCCTCGGCGCAGATGGTCTCCTACGAGGCGGCGCTCGGCCTGTCGGTGGCGGCGGTGCTGCTGTTCGCCGGCACGCTCACCACCAACGGCATCGTCGTCGGCCAGTCGGGCTGGCGGTGGAACATCTGGATGACGCTGTTCGTCCCGTTCGTCGTGTTCGTGATCGCCGCCACCGCCGAGTTGAACCGGCCCCCGTTCGATCTGGTCGAGGCCGAGCAGGAGCTCGTCGGCGGCTTCCACACGGAGTACTCCTCGATCCGCTTCGCCCTGTTCTTCCTGGCCGAGTTCATGAACACCGTGACCATGTCGGCGGTGATCGTGACGCTGTTCCTGGGCGGGCCGTCCGGGCCGATCCCCTCGGGTGCCCCGGGCTGGGTGCAGGACTACCTGCTGCCGCTGGCGTACTTCTTCGGGAAGCTCTTCGTGTTCCTCTTCATCTTCGTGTGGTTCCGGGCGACGCTGCCCCGGTTCCGCTACGACCAGCTGATGGACCTGGGCTGGAAGTTCCTGATCCCGCTGGCGCTCGGCTGGTTCCTGATCCTGACCTCGCTCAAGGTCGCCGACGACCAGGGTTGGAACCCGGTGGTCGCCGCTCTCGTGACGGGCGCGTTCGTGGTCGTCGGTGGCCTCCTGCTGCGGTCGTCGATCCGGGCGGCGTCGGGCGAGGAGCTCGACGACGTGACCGCCGGCGCCGGAGGTGACCACTGATGGGCTACCTGAACGGCTTCGCCGTCACGTTCCGGAAGTGGTTCGGCACCCGGACCGACACCGGCCGACGGATCACCCTGCAGTACCCCGAGGAGACCCGGCCCAAGCCGGCCCGGTTCCACGGCCGCCACGTCCTCAACCGCTACGAGGACGGCATGGAGAAGTGCATCGGGTGCGAGCTGTGCGCCGGCGTCTGCCCGGCCCGGTGCATCTACGTGCGCGGCGCCGACAACGATCCCGAGTCCCCGACGTCGCCCGGCGAGCGGTTCGGGTTCGTCTACGAGATCAACTACCTCCGTTGCATCCACTGCGACCTGTGCGTCGAGGCGTGTCCCACCCAGGCGATCACCGAGACCAAGCTCTTCGAGTTCGCGTTCACGAACCGGTCGGACGCGATCTACACGAAGGACGAGCTGGTGGTCGGTGACGACGGCCGGCCCCAGCAGCTGCCCTGGGAGAACTGGGACGGCGGGTTCGATCCGGCCGAGGACACCTCGGGTTGGATGCGGGCCACCTCGCCCGGCGGCAGCGCCGAGTTCGAGGGCATCGTCGCCTGGGCCGGCGAGCTCGGTTACGGGGTGCGGGCGCCCGAGGGCGGCCAGCCCCTCGAGCGTGAGCAGCGGGCCGCGGCCCACGAGGCCCACGACGACGACGGCCACGGGGGCCACTGATGCGGGTCGAGGTCTTCACGTTCCTGGTCGCCGGTGCGATCTGCGTGGCCGGCGCGCTCGGTGTGGTGCTGCTGCGCAACCCGGTCCACAACGCACTGAGCCTGGTCGCCACGCTGTTCGGGGTGGCCGTCCTGTTCATCGCCCAGGAGGCGTACTTCCTGGCCGCCATCCAGGTCATCGTCTACGCCGGCGCCATCGTCGTGTTGTTCCTGTTCGTGATCATGCTCCTCGGGGTCGATCGCGCCGAGGAGCTCGAACGCGACCCGTTCCGGACCAGACGGACCGCTGCGATCATCGGCGGCGCCGTGCTGCTCGCCGGCAGCCTCGCCCTGCTCCTGGCCGCCGGTCAGCGGGCCACGGGAGCCCGCTCGGTCACCGGATCGCTCGACCCCGACGTGTCGGACGTGGAGCGGCTCGGTCGGGCGCTGTTCACCGACTACGTGTTCGCCTTCGAGATCACGGCGCTGCTGCTGACGGTGGCGGTCGTCGGTGCGGTGGTGCTCACCCGACGCACGGCCGGACCGCCGATCGATCTCGAGGAGTTCCCCGACGGCACGGCGATGGACGTCTGGTCCGCTGCGCACCTCGTGGAGTCCGAGCCGGAGTTCGAGGCCGATCCCGACGTCGAGACACCGGACGAGCCGGCGGGTTCGGACGACGACGTGGACGTCCTGGTCGGTGAGGCCGGGTCCGATCCCGACGACGAGACCGAGGGGGCCGGCTGATGTTCACGTTCAGCGACTCCTGGTACCTGGTGCTCGCCGCCATCATCTTCGCCATCGGGGCGGTCGGGCTGATCGTCCGTCGCAACCCGCTCGTGATGTTCATGTGCGTCGAGTTGATGCTCAACGCCGTCAACCTGACGTTCGTGACGTTCTCCAACCTCCTCGACGACGTCGGCGGCCAGACCGCCGTGTTCTTCGTCATGGTGGTGGCGGCGGCCGAGGTCGTCGTCGGACTGGCGATCATCGTGGCGATCATGCGACGGCGCGAGGGCGCCGACGCCGACGACGTGTCGCTGATGAGGGGCTGAGGTGGAACTGATCTGGCTCATCCCGGCGCTGCCCGTCGCCGGCTTCATCACGCTGACCTTCCTCGGCCGTCGGATCGGCGACCCGGGGGCGGGTTGGCTCGCCACCCTCGCCGTCGCCGCCTCGTTCGTCGTGTCGGTCCTGGTCTGGGTGTCGCTCCTCGGTGAGCCCGAGGGCAGCCGGCAGATCACCCAGACGCTCTGGGACTGGATCCCGGCGGACTCGTTCCAGGTGTCGTTCGGCCTGCTCGCCGACGAGCTGAGCATGCTCATGTGCCTGTTCATCACGGGCATCGGCGCGCTCATCCACCTGTACGCGATCGCCTACATGAAGGGCGACCCGGACTTCCCCCGGTTCTTCACCTACCTCAACCTGTTCGTCGCCTCGATGCTGCTGCTGGTGCTCGGCGACAACCTGATCCTGACCTTCCTCGGTTGGGAGGGTGTCGGAGCCTGCTCCTACCTGCTCATCTCGTTCTGGTTCACGGACCCGGCCAACGCCTCGGCGGGCAAGAAGGCGTTCGTCACCAACCGGATCGGCGACTTCGGGTTCATGCTCGGGACGTTCCTGGTGTTCGTCACCCTCGGGACCGTCGACTACCTCGAGATCGACGCCGCCGCCCCGGGCATCGCCGCCGGGACCGCCACGGCCATCGCGCTGTTGTTCTTCCTCGCCGCCACCGGCAAGTCGGCACAGTTGCAGCTGTTCGTCTGGCTGCCCGACGCCATGGCGGGCCCGACCCCGGTGTCCGCCCTCATCCACTCGGCGACGATGGTGACCTCCGGCGTGTTCCTGCTCACCCGGCTCAGCCCCATCCTGGAGGCGGCCGGCTGGGCCAACGACCTGATCGCCTGGGTGGGCGCCCTGACGGCCATCGTGGCTGCCGGTGCGGCGGTCGCACAGAACGACATCAAGAAGGTGCTGGCCTACTCGACGGTCTCCCAGCTCGGGTTCATGTTCATCGCCGTCGGTTCGCAGAACTACGTGGGCGCCCTCTTCCACATGATCACCCACGCCTTCTTCAAGGCG
>SXMI01000038.1 GCA_005777415.1 Actinomycetota bacterium
CCTCCTCGCCGGTCAGCGGCTCGCAGGTGAGCAGGTGGTACTTGGCCTTGGCCATCCCGCAGAGCAGCGGCCAGCAGACGGCGGCGTGATCGCCGGCAGCCACGCCGAGACGGGTGTGGCCGTCGATGATCCGGGCGGTCCGGCCAGCCACGGAGACGTCCGCCAACAGGGCGGCCACCAGTCCGGCGCCGACGGCGGGTCCGTGGATGGCCGAGACGACGGGCTTGGAGCAGTCGATCACGTTGAACACCAGGTCCCGGGCCTCGCGCAGCACCCGGGTTCGACCGGCGTAGTCGTCGAGCATCTCGTCGAGCAGCTCGAAGCTCCCGCCCGCCGAGAACGCCCGGCCGGCACCCCGGAGCACGGCGACCCGGACGTCGGCGTCACGGTCGACGGCGGTCCAGACGTCGGCCAGGTCACGGTGGACGTCGGCGTCGACGGCGTTCAGGCCGGGGCCGTCGAGCGTGATGCGCAGCACGTGGGGCGCAGGCCGGTCGAAGGTCAGGCTCGGGAATCGTTCGGCGTAGTCGGTGCTCACGGCGACAGTCTGCCCGGCGGGGGCGGCCGATCGACAGAGCGCCGCCGGATCGGCAACCCGCCGAGCCGCGGGTAATGTTCCGGCCAGCACCGTCGCCGCAGGATCGGGCCCTGGATCGAGTTCGGGATCGAGTTCGGGATCGAGTTCGGCGGCGACACCCGCCTGTCACCACCACCGGGGGAACCGTGACCGACGATCCGAGGGACACCGCGAGCGACGATCAGTCCGAGGCCGAGTCCGACAACGCCCGTGGTGGCGGCCTGCTCGGATCGCTGCGGCGGCACCCCTGGCGGACCGGGCTGGGTGCCCTGGCCCTCGTCGTGGTGGCGCTCGGCGTCGCCAACCGGGACCTGATCGGCCTGCTCCTCACCCCCGAACCCACCGTCGACCTGTCGCTCCCCATCGCAGCACCGCTGGAGGTGGGACCCGACGAGACCGTCTACCGGATCGATGCATCGGAGTCCTCGGTGACCGTCGAGGTCGACGAGGTCCTGGCCGGCGCCGAGCGCACGGCGGTCCTGACGACCAGCGGCATCACCGGGAGCTTCGGTGTCGGCCGGGACACCTCGTCGTTGCGGGTCGGTGAGGTGGCGGTCAACGTGGAGCAGCTCACCAGCGACAACTCGCTGCGGGACAAGGCGCTCCACCACGAGTACCTCGACTCCCACGACTACCCCGAGGTCCGACTGCGCGACGCCACCGTCGAGGCCCCGGCCGGCGCCGTGTCCGACGACGGCTCCGAGGTGCCGGTGACGGTCCGTGGGCAGCTCACCGTCAAGGAGGTGGTCCGACCGGTGACGTTCACCGGGACCGCGGCGCTCGACGGCGACACCCTCACCGCCCGCGCGTCGGGGACGGTCCTGCTCTCGGAGTTCGGCGTCGGGCCGATCTCGAAGGCCGGTCTGGTCCGCACCGGCGACGAGGCCCGGCTCACGCTGGACCTGACCGCCGTGGACGCCGACCGCTACGACCCGCCGGCGGCACTCGAGGTCCGCAGCGACGCCCCGGCCGAGCCCGGTGCCGGTCCGTCGTTCGCAACCGCCGTGGCCCCGATCCTGAGTTCCCAGTGCGCGTCCTGCCACGCCGAGGGTCAGATCGGTTCCCCCCACTGGGTCCTCGAGACCGCCGGCGACGCCCAGGCCGTGGCCGACGGGCTCGCCGTCGTCACGCAGAGCCGCTACATGCCGCCATGGCACGCGTCCGACGTCGGGATCCCGCTGCAGCACGTGCGCAAGCTGACCGACGAGCAGATCCGGACGATCGGCGACTGGGCCCGCGCCGGTGCCCCCCTCGACGTCCCCGCGGAGACGCCGGTCGAACCGGCCCCGGCGCCGTCCGACGTCCGGGTGCCGCGGGCCGACCTCACCATCGCGCTGCCCCAGCCCTACGCCGGCGAGTCCGGCCTGCAGGACGACTACCGATGCTTCGTCCTCGACCCGGCCCTCGCCGAGCGCCGGTTCATCACCGGCTACACCTTCGTCCCGGAGCGGCTCGACGTGGTCCACCACGCGCTCGTGTACCGGGCGCCCGCAGCGAGTCGGGCGAAGATCGACGCCGCCGAGGCCAGGGACCCCGGGTCCGGGTGGAACTGCGCCGTGGGCATGGGCCCGGGCTCCGGTGGCGACCTGGTGGCGGGCTGGGTGCCGGGACAGCGGCCTGCGGACTTCGGTGAGGAGGCGGGGTTCGCGTTCGACCCCGGAGACTTCCTGGTGGCCCAGATCCACTACCACTACGGCGATGCCCGGCCCGCCGACCGGTCGTACATGACCTTCGAGCTGGCGCCACCCGGCGCGCAGCTGGCCGAGCTCGACACCCGGGAGCTGGTCGCGCCGGTCGAGCTGCCGTGCCCGCCGGGCCGGACCGAGCCCCTCTGCGACCGGAACGCCGCCATCGAGGACGTCCGCGTCCGGTTCGGGCCGGGGGGCGCCATGTTGGCCAACGGGCTGCACCGGTTCTGTCGGTCCACGCCGGAGCAGCTGGCCGCGCTCTCCGACGGGAACCTCGCCCGCACCGTCTGCGACTTCCGCGCCCTGAACGACGGCGACATCGTCGACGTCCTCGGTCACATGCACGAGTACGGGGCCACCTACCGGCTGACCCTGCACCCGGACAGCGAACGCCAGACGGTGCTGCTGGACATCCCGGTGTGGGACTTCGACTGGCAGCTGAACTACCAGCCCGTCGAGCCGGTGCCGATCGCCAAGGGCGACGTGCTGCGGGTCGAGTGCACCTGGGACCGATCCATCCGACCGACCCAGCCCATGCGCTACCTGGTCTTCGCCGAGGGGACCGACGACGAGATGTGCTTCTCGACCGTCACGGTCCGACCCCGGACCCCCTGAGGTGACCGACACGCCGGCACCCGGCCCCGACCTGAGCGTCGGGCGGCTCTTCGACGTGGCCGGCCGCACCGCCGTGGTCACGGGCGGGTCCCGGGGGATCGGCGCCATGATCGCCGCCGGGCTCGTGGCCAACGGGGTCGACGTCTGGATCACCGCCCGGAGGGCCGAGGCCTGCGACCGGACCGCCGCCGAGCTCGACGCCCGGGGGCCCGGCCGGTGCCGGTCGGTGCCCGCCGACCTGTCGGACCCCGACGGGGTCACCTCGTTCGCCGCCCGGATCGCCGAGGAGGCCCCCCGACTCGACATCCTGGTCAACAACGCCGGCGCCACCTGGGGTGCCCCGCTCGACGAGTTCCCCCGGGACGGCTTCGACAAGGTCCTGTCGGTGAACCTCGTCGCACCGTTCTTCCTGACCCAGGCCCTGCTGGGTCCGCTCCGCTCCGGCGCCACCGCCGACGACCCGGCCCGGGTCGTGATGATCGGCTCCATCGACGGCATCCGCGTGCCCGTCATGGACAGCTTCCCGTACAGCGCGTCCAAGGCCGGGATCCACATGCTGACCCGCCACCTGGCCCGGGCCCTCGCCGACGACCACGTCACCGTCAACGCGATCGCACCGGGTCCGTTCGAGTCGAAGATGATGGCCTTCGTCCTCGACGACCCCGACACCCGGGCCGCGGTCGAGCGCAGCGTCCCCCGGGGTCGCATCGGCAGCCCCGAGGACGTCGCCGGGACGACGCTGTTCCTCTGCAGCCGGGCCGGCGCCTACCTGACCGGAGCCGTCGTCCCCGTGGACGGCGGGATCTCCACCACCTCGTGAGCGCACCGACACCGCCAGCGGCCGACCCGGGACCGGACGGAGCGATCCCCATCGACGCGATCGATGTCTACTGGCGGCGGGGCTGCGGGTTCTGCGCCGCGCTCGACCGAAAGCTGTCGCGGACCGGCCTCCCGGTGCGCCGCCACGACATCTGGGCGGACCCCGACGCCGCCGCCGTCGTCCGATCCGTGGCCCGAGGCAACGAGACGGTCCCGACGGTCGGGGTGGGCGACGAGCACCTGGTCAACCCGAGTCTGAACGCCGTGCTCGACCTGGTCGCACGGCGGGCGCCCCACCTGCTCGACGCACGCGACTGACCCCGACCGGGGCCGCGTCAGGCGGTGTGGTGTGACCAGGCCGAACCGTCCCACCAGCGCCAGGCCGCCTGTCCCCACGGGTCCGGGTGCCAGCCGGGCGGCTGGACGACCGGGACCACCTCGGTGACCGGGGCCGCCGTCGCGGCCGGGATCCCGACCGGGGCCGTGACGGCCTCGGGGACGGCGAGGGTCGACGTGATGTCCGGTCCGACCGGGGTCGAACCACCGAGCGGGGCCCACCCACCGAGCGGCGCACCACCGGCCGGCGTGGCCGGACCGCCGGGTGCTCCCGTCCCCACCGGCACCGGAGCCGCAGCCGCCCACGGCGGGGGCACCCCGTCGTCGGCGGCGGGTGCGGGGCGCCGACGGCGGCGGGCCAGGACCACGGCGACGAGGGCGCCGGCCACGACCAGCGCCAGCAGCCCGAGTCCCCAGACCGGGGCACCCCCGATGCTGGTGGACAGGAACCCGACGGGACTCGTCCCCGACTCGACGAAGCCGACCCCCGACGCATCAGGGCCCACCGCCCACTCGACGGTGTTCCCGTCGACCTCGGCGGCCTCGTCGGCATCGGTGACGGGGCCCGGCATCGTGACGCGGACCACGACCTCGGGTTCGCCGGCGAGCGCCCCGAGCGCATCGCTCAGGAGCGAGCCGAGGTCGCCGGCGGTGAGCTCGTCGGCCGTGGGTGCGAGGGCGTCGGCGGCCCCCACCAGATCACGGAAGTCGACCTCGACCCGCCAGGTGTCGTCGCGGCGGGTCACCGTCGGGATGCCGATCTCCCCCAGCTGGCGCAGCTCGTCGAGCTGGGTCAGGTCGTCGACCTCGACCCGGACGCGCACCCCGGTGCCGTCGTCGAGCGACTCCACCTCGATGCGCTCCTGCCAGTCCTCGGGGAGCCGGTCGAGCTGCTCCTCGACGATGCCGAGGTCACCGGTGGTGAGGTCCTCCAGGCCGAGCTGGTCCAGGGTCCGGACCAGCTCGTCGGCGAAACGCAGCTCGAGCTCGACGGCGCCCGAGCCGTCGGCTCGGAGCTCGTAGCCGTAGTCGGCCCGCAGGCAGCCCGAGAGCAGGGTCACCGCCGCCACGAGCACGGCGACCGCCACCGGGCCACGTCGCACCGCATCGCCCCGTCGTGCGGGGGCTGCTCGTCCTGCTCGACCCACGACTCGACCTCCCGGTTCGGCGCGCCGAACGGTAGCCGTGGTCACCGCCGGAGCGACGTCGCCCCGGCCGGGCTCAGGCCCGGTGCAACCACTCGACCTGCTCGCCGCGGGCGACCACGACCGAGGTGACCAGGTCCGGGGCGAACAGGCCGTGCTCGATCACGCCGGCCGTCGACGACAGCGCCGCCGCCACCTGCGCCGGGTCCCCGACGGGGCCGAGGTAGTCGACGATCACGCCGCCGTCGGGGCTCCTCGGCACGTCGCGGGGCTCGACCGGCCCGCCGAGCGTGTCGACGAGCCGGCGGACGGTCGACGCGAACCCGTACTCGAGCAGCTCGACCGGGATGGGCGGAGTGATCGACTCGACCATCTTCGAGCCGTCGACGATGACCACGAACCGGTCCGCGCTCGCGGCCACGATCTTCTCCCGGGTGTGGGCGGCACCACCGCCCTTGACGAGCCAGAAGTCCCCGTCGACCTGGTCGGCTCCGTCGATCGCCACGTCGAAGCGCTCGACCCGGTCGAAGCGCTCGGTGCGGATCCCGAGCCGCTGGGCCGTCTCCTCGGTCGCCACCGAGGTGGACACGCAGCGAACGTCGAGCGATCGGGCGGCGAGCGCATCGAGCAGGTGGGCGACGGTCGACCCGGTGCCGAGCCCGACGGTCATCCCGTCCTCGACCACCTCGGCCGCGGCGTACGCGGCTCGTCGCTTCTCGTCGTCCTGGGTCGTCACGTGTGTCTCCTCGCTGGTTCGCCGGTCAGCCTGTCAGATCGCCCGCCGCGGCGCGGTCGGCCACGACGAGCGAGGCGTCCGCGTGCACCCGGCCGGCCGGGATGCGACGGTCGCCGTCGAGCAGCGCCGCGAGCGGCGCCCGCTTCTCGGCGCCCTCCACGAGCCACAGCAGTTGTCGGGCCCGGGCCAGCGCCGGGTAGGTCAGGGTCATCCGACGACGCCCCTGGTACTCCGAGCCGGTGAGCGCCACGAGTCGGTCGGCGACCTCCAGCACGGGGTCGTCGGGGACGAGCGAGGCCGTGTGGCCGTCCGGCCCCAGCCCGAGGTGCACCAGGTCGAAGAACTCGGGCAACGACGCCGCGTAGTCGCGACAGGCGGCCTCCGGGTCAGGGGCCTCCACCGGCATGGGGCGGACATCGGCCGGGACGTCGCCGAGGGCCGCCCGGAGGTGGGCCAGGTTGCGGTCGGGGTCGTCGACCGGGGCGCAGCGCTCGTCCACCTGGAACACCACGGTCCGCTCCCAGGGAACGTCCATCCGGCGGAGGCGGTCGAAGGCCTCCCAGGGCGACCGGCCCCCGCTCACGGCCATCGTGAAGCTCCCGCCCGCCGCCACCGCCGCCGCAGCGCGGTCGGCGATCACGCGGGCTGCGGCGTCGGCGACGGCGTCGCCGTCGGCGAGGACCTCCAGATGGTGCTGCACCGGCTCAGGCGTGCTGCTCGGCGTGGCCGCCGAACTCGCTGCGCATGGCCGACAGGACCCGGTTGCGGAACAGGCCCAGGTCCCGGGACTCGAACCGCTCGTTGAGTGCCGTGGCGATGACCGACGCCGGCACGCCCTCGTCGATCGCGGCGAGCACCGTCCAGCGGCCCTCGCCCGAGTCGGACACCCGGCCCTGGAAGTTCTCCAGGTCCGGCGACTTCGCCAACGCCGCGGCGGTCAGGTCGACCAGCCAGGAGCCGATCACCGATCCCCGGCGCCACACCTCGGCGACCTCGGCCACGTCGATGTCGAACTGGTAGTACTGCGGATCCCGCAGCGGGGTGTTCTCGGCGTCCACCTGGTGGTCCCGGGTGCCGATGTCGGCGTTGGCGATGATGTCGAGTCCCTCGGCGATCGCCGCCATCATCCCGTACTCGATCCCGTTGTGGACCATCTTCACGAAGTGGCCGGCGCCGCTCGGTCCGCAGTGCAGGTAGCCCTCCTGCGCCGTGCCGTCGGGCCGGTCACGGCCGGGGGTCGCCTCGGCGGTTCCCTCGCCGGGCGCGATCGTCCGCCAGATCGGGCCCAACCGGTCGACGGGTGCGTCCTCGCCGCCGATCATGAGGCAGTACCCGCGCTCGAGGCCCCTGACCCCGCCGCTGGTCCCGCAGTCGACGTAGTGGATGCCCGACGGTCGCAGGGCGGCCGCCCGGTCCACGTCGTCCCGGTAGTACGAGTTGCCGCCGTCGATGATGGTGTCGTCGGCATCGAGCAACGCGGCGAGCTCGTCGACGGTCGACTGCACGTAGCCCGCGGGGACCATGATCCACGCGGCCCGGGGCGGCGTCAGCGCCGCGACGAACTCCTCCAGCGTGGCGGCGCCGGTGGCGCCCTCGGCGACGAGCGCGGCCACGGCGTCGGGGTCGACGTCGTAGACGACGC
>SXMI01000277.1 GCA_005777415.1 Actinomycetota bacterium
CCTCGGTCAGGTCACGGCCGTACTTCTCGAGGGCCTGGAAGGTGTCCTCCGGGTTCTGCGAGGTGACCCGCTGGGTCCCGCGCACCTCGGCGAGCGCCCCCAGGACCTGCTCCCGGGTCGTGCCGTCGAAGCGCCGCTCACCCACGGGCCGACCGGCGTCGCCGCCGACCAGCGCCAACAGCAGGTGCTCGGTGGAGAGGTAGTCGTCACCCAGCTCCTGACGGGCCGCGTCGGCATCGTCGAACACCGCGGTGAACGCGCGGCTCGGGCGGCTGTCGGAGCCGTAGGACGAGGGGAGCAGTTCGACGGCGGCGTCGGCGGCGTCCCGCAGCTCGAGGGGCGACAGCCCCAGCTTGCGGACGACCGGCAGGACCACGCCGTCCTCCTGGCGCAGCAGGGCGGCGAGCAGGTGGTCGGGGGTGACCTCGGGGTTGTTGCGGCGACGGGCCGACTGCGCGGCCTCGCCGAAGGCCTCGGTGGTCTTGTGGGTCCAGGTGTTGGGGTCGAGGGGCATGGGGTCAGCCTACTAGAGAATCAAGAAACCTGCTAGTCAGACACTCAAGTTTCGGAGGGGCTGCTCAGGAACGGTGCGGCCGACCGCCCGCCGGCGGACGGGGCCGGACCGGCACCAGGTCGCGTCGGTACTGACGGTGCAGCTGCGCCACCTCCTCACGCAGACGGCGGACCTCGTGCTCGAGCTCGAGCACACGCTTCACGCCGGCCAGGCTCAGGCCCTCGTTGGTGAGCTCCTGGATGCGCTGCAGCAGGTCGATGTCGGCCTGGCTGTAGCGCCGACTGCCTCCCTGCGTACGGCCCGGTGCGACCAGTCCCTTGCGCTCGTAGATGCGCAGCGTCTGCGGGTGGACCCCGGCGAGCTCGGCGGCCACGGAGATGACGTAGACGGCCTGCTCGTACTCAGGCATCGTCGCCTCCGGCCGTCGGTGCCCCGGCACCCGCGGTCGAGGCCGTGGTTGTGGTCGAGGTCGAGGTCGAGGTCGAGGTCGGGGAAGCGTGCTGACCGGCAGCGTCGAGCGCCTCGATGGCGGCCCGCTCCTCGTCGGTGAGGTCCGTCGGGACCGCCACCTCGACGGTGACCATGAGGTCACCCGTGGCCTTCGTCGTGCTGAGCCCCCGACCACGGACCCGGAACCGGCGTCCGGTCTGGGTCCCGGCGGGGAGCCGGATGGTCACGGTGCCGCCGTCGAGCGTCGGCACCGGAACCTCGGCACCGAGCGCCGCCTGGGCGAAGGTCACCGGCACGGTCACCGTCAGGTTGTCGCCGTCGCGTCCGAACATCGGGTGGGGCATCACCCGGACCCGCACGTACAGGTCACCGTCCGGGCCACCGTTGGCGCCGGCCCCGCCCCTTCCCTTGACCCGGATCCGCTGACCGTCGCGGACGCCCTGGGGGATCCGGACCTTCACCTGACGGGGCCGACGCACCGAACCGACCCCACCACAGGTGGAGCACGGCGTGTCGATGATCCGCCCCCGGCCTCCGCAACTCGTGCAGGGGCGGCTGAACGAGAACGGCCCTTGGTTGTCCTGCACCGAGCCGGTGCCACCGCAGTCGGGGCAGGTCCGTGGCGCCGTGCCGACGGCGGCACCGCTCCCGAAGCAGTCGGGACAGCGGACCTCGGAGGTCACGTTGACGGTGGTGGTCGCGCCCCGGGCCGCGTCCTCGAACGCCATGGTCAGCTCGGCCTCGATGTCGGTCCCGCGTCGGGGACCGGTCGAGCTGCGCGACGGACCACCGGATCGGCCACGGCTGAACAGCCCGCCGAACAGGTCCGAGAGGTCCGAGGCGTCGAAGGTGGCGCCGCCCGGGCCGAACCCACCGCCACCGGGACCGAACCCGCCGCCGCCGAACGCGCCGGCCATGGGGCCGAGCTTGCGGACCTCGTCGTAGCGGGTGCGCTTCTCGGGGTCGCCGACGACCTCGTAGGCCGACGACACCTCCTTGAACCGGTCCTCGGCCGCCGTGTCACCCGGGTTGGCGTCGGGGTGCAGCTCCCGGGCCAGCGCCCGGTAGGCCTTGGTGATCTCCTTCTGCGAGGCGGTCTCCGAGACGCCGAGCACCCGGTAGTAGTCGGTCTCGAACCACTCGCGCGGTGGCGCGTCCACGACTCAGCCCACCACCTGCACCATGGCCGGACGGATGACCTTGGCGTTCCAGAGGTACCCGGACCGCAGGACCTGTGCGACCACGGGGTCGCCGTCGCCCTCGGCGTGCATCACCGCCTCGTGGACGTTCGGGTCGAAGGGCACGTCGGCATCGGCGACCCGGACCAACCCCAGCTTCTCGAGGGTGCCGAGCAGCTGCGTGTGCAACGGCTCGACCTCGACGAGCCCCTGGGCGAGCGCGGCCTCGCCGGCGTCGAGGACCGGGAGGAGCTCCCGGACCAGGTCGGCCGCAGCCGAGGCGCGCTGCTCGTCGCGCTGGGTGTCCACCCGTCGCTTGTAGTTGGCGAACTCGGCCTGGACGCGCTGCAACAGGTCGCGCAGCTCGTCACGTTCCGCCTCGACCTGCTGGGCGATCTCGACGGCCTCGGCCACGGCCTCCTCAGCGCTCTGCTCGAGCCCGTCGACGCCCACCGAGGCGGCGTCGAGGTCGGCCACGATGCGCCGGGCCTCGGCCTCCAGATCGATCTCCTCACCGGTGTCCAGGTCGAACGGCTCGCGGTCGGACCCGCCCCCGGGGGGAGGGCCCGACCGGCCGCCGAACGAGGTGGTCCCGTCCGACGACTCGCTCACCGGTCCGCCTGATCGTCGTCGACGATCTCGGCGTCCACGACCTCGTCGTCGTTCGGCGACTCGTTGACGCCGGCACCTTGGTCGGCGGTCGCCGCCGAGGCCTGCTCGTAGGCCACCTGCGACAGCTGCTGGCTGGCGGTCATGGCGGCGTCGGCCGCGGCGCTGATCCGCTCGGTGTCCGTGCCGTTCAGCGCCGTCCGCAGCTCCTCGAGCGCCGTCTCGACCTGCGCCCGCTGCTCGGGCGACACCTTGTCGCCGAAGTCGGCGAGCTGCTTGTCGACCTGGTACACGAGGCTGTCGGCGCGGTTGCGGACGTCGGCCTCCTCACGGCGGCGTCGGTCCTCCTCGGCGTGGGACTCCGCATCCCGGACCATCTGGTCGATCTGGTCCTTGGACAGCGAGGACTGGCCGGTGATCGTGATCGACTGCTCCTTGCCCGTCGCCCGGTCCTTGGCCGAGACGTTGAC
>SXMI01000278.1 GCA_005777415.1 Actinomycetota bacterium
CATCGGCGGTGCGACCGGCGGCGGTGCGACCGGCGGCGGGGGCGGGACCTCGGCCCACGGCTCGACCGGCGGTGCCACCGGCGCGGTCAGGTCGACGACCGGCGGGACCGGCGGCGGCGCGTAGGGCGGCGGGGGTGGCGGGGTGGGCGCGTTCACGGTCACCTTCCGGTTCGCTTGCGGGCACCGCGCTCACCGATGACGCGGGCGGTGATGACCAGGACGAGCACGAGGAGCAGCAGCACCACGGCGGCCGACCAGGCCCGGGCGATCTGGGCCTCGTTGGGTTCACGCAGCAGACCCCAGATGAACAGGGGCAGGTCGGACTGCGGCGCCGAGAACGGGTTGTAGTTCGTCACGGCGCTGCCGAACGCGGTGAGCAGCACGGGCGCGGTCTCGCCGATGGCCCGGGCCACGCCCAGGATCGACGCCGTGATCAGGCCGGCCCGGGCGGTCGGCAGCACGACCTGGACGACGCTCCGCCACTGCGGCGCACCGAGCGCGAGTGCGGACTCGCGCAGGCCGTTGTCGATGGTCCGCAGGATCTCCTCGGCGGTCCGGGTGACGATCGGGATCATGATGATGGCGAGCGCCACGCCGGCGGACGCACCGGAGAAGCCGCGGCCGGTGTTGACCCAGACGGTGAACACGATCAGACCGGCGACGATCGACGGCAGGCCGCTCATGGCGTCGACGATGAAGCGCACCGGCACGGCGAGGCGTCCCTTGATCTCGTGCAGGTAGATGGCGGTCAGGATCGCGATCGGCACCGAGATCACCGTGGCGATCGTGATCTGCTCGAGCGTGCCGATGAGCGCGTGGTAGATGCCGCCACCCTCGTCGAGCGGCCCGACCTCGGCGATGTCGCTGGTGAAGAACTCGGTGTTGATCACCGGCAGGATCACCAACATGGCCCCGACGGCGCACGCCGCGCCGACCACCCGGGGCAGCAGTCGGGTGAGCGTCGTGCCGGTGCCGGCGGCCTCCCGCCGGCCGAGCCGCCAGCGGACCACGACGGCGACCGCGACCATGAGCGCCACCGCACCCAGTCGAGCCACCCACTCGCCGGTCGGCAGGTCGTCGACCAGCCCGCCGATGCCCTCGATGAGCACGAAGACGATCATCCAGCCGAGCACGCCGACGGCGAACGCCCCGCTCAACCAGATGAGCGTCGTCACCAGACGGTCCATGGCGACGACCTTGGACGTGCGCGCCCGGGCGGTGACGTAGGTGCCGGTGACGAACCAGATGATCGCCCAGATGGCGAACGTCAGCGGGGCCGACCAGTCCATGACCAGGCAGAGCGCCCAGGCGAACGCCAGCGCCGAGACGGCCGACAGGACGAACTCCAGCCGGTCCGACGGACCCAGGGCCGACGGCCGGAACGGGACGTCCGGGTCGGACGCCGGCGGATCCGGGTCGTCGATCACCGGCGGCTCGACGACCGGCTCGACGACCTCGTCCACCTCGGGCACGACGGCGGACTCGTCCAGCCAGATCGTGTCGGTGCGCTCCAGTTCGACCGTCACCGCTCAGCCCGCCAGCTTCGACCGGTTGACGATCGCCCGGGCGATCAGGTTGACGATCAACGTCATGATGAACAGCGCCAGGCCGGCCGCGATGAGGCCGTTGATCTCCAGCCCCTGGGCCTCGCCGAACTTGGTCGCGATCAACGCCGAGATGGAGCCGCTCCCCTGCTCCAGGATGTTCAGGTTCGGCTGGAACACCAGGTCGATCACCAGCACCACGGCGATCGTCTCGCCGAGCGCCCGGCCGAAGCCCAACAGGATCGACCCGACGATGCCGCTCTTGCCGAACGGCAGGACGACGTCGCGGATCATCCCCCAGCGGCTGCCTCCCAGGCCGAGCGCCCCCTCGCACTGGACGCGTGGCACCTGCGCCATGACGTCACGACTCACCGAGGTGATGACCGGCGTGATCATGATCGCCACCACGAACCCGGCGATGAACGTCGAACGCGTGAGCGCCACATCCGGTTCGGTGAGCCGGAAGATCGGGATCGCATTCAGGTGCGATGCCAGCCACTCGGCCACGCCGCTGAGCGGCTCCGACAGGGCGAACAGGCCCCACATCCCGAAGATCAGGCTGGGGATCGCGGCCAGCAGGTCGACGCCGCCGGTGAGGAACGGCCGCATCTTCGCCGGCGAGTACTCGTTGATGAACAACGCCAGACCCAGTGCCACCGGCACGCCGACGACCAGCGCCGTCAGGGCGATCATGATCGTGTTGACCAGCAGGCCGCCGACGCCGAACGCCTCATCGTCGGGCTGCCAGGTGTCACCGGTCAGGAAGTCGATCGGGCCGGTGGCGCTGATCGCCGGGAACGCCTTCCAGGTCAGGAACACGCCCGTGGTGAACATGATGAGCAGGCAGGTCGCCGCCGCGCCGGCGGAGATGCCCCGGAACACCCGGTCACCGAAGGTCCGCGACTGGACGATCGGGCGCGGGACGTCCTCGAGGACCGCTCCGTCGGGGGCCGGGGCGTCCGGCATGGTCACCGCCACGTCGCAGAGTGTGGTGGTCGGACCTTGCCCCGGTCCGACCCCTCGGCCAACCCTGCGGCGCGTTCAGGTGAACGTCAGGTGAAGCGGGTGGGTCCTCTGGGTGGTTCGACCCAGTGCACACGGTGATCCGACGGACTCGCGACGGCCGTCGGACGACCCCCGTCGCAGCCGGTTGCCCAGTGCTCGCGTCAGCCGGTGAACGCGATCGGCACGCCGTCGAGCGTCGTGGGCCCGCTGGGGGTCGGCGCTGCGGGGGCCGCGGGGGCGACGGGCGCCGCAGCGACCGGAGCGCCCAGCACCCCCCGGTCGACCGGGTTGCCCGCACCGGTCACGGCGATGGCGGCCTCGACGGCGTCATCGTTGTTCAGCACGAGGTCGTTGGTGACCCGCAGGTAGCAGGTCGTCGCGCCCAGCACGCCCGACGGCACGGCGTCGCCCGGGGCGAAGCACCCCCACGGCAGGTCGGTCGTCGGCTCCTGTCCGCGGAACACCGGCACCAGCGCCGAGCCGCTGCCGTCGGCGGTGCCGTTGACCTCAACCTGGGCGAGCGGCGAGCAGTGGACGCCGACCTGGAAGTCGGGGTCCTTCGTCGACTTCACGCAGACGCTCGCGAAGATCAACGTGCCGGCTGGCTGTCCCGACCAGCGCACCTGCACCTCGGTGTAGGAGTCGGTCGCCACCGGGACCGGGTTCGGCGTGACGGTGATCGACCCCTGCGCAACGGCCGGTGCGCCGAGTGCGAGCATCGCTGCGACGAGCAGCGCCGCGACCGCTGCGATCCCGCCGACCCGTTGCGGCCCGCCCGGCCGCACTCGACCGATCACCTTCACGCCGGCGAGCCTGCGGTGTGGCGACGTCGCCACCACACGGCGCCCCCGGCAGCGAGGGCGCCGAGCCCGAGCGCCAGTGCCGGAGCCGGGAACTCGGGGATCACCGGATCCGGTCCGCAGCCGCGCCACTGCAACGAGGTCGACAGGTCGAAAGGGAACAGCAACGGGCCGTGCCAGATCCCGGTCGGTGAGATGACCGGCGGGGTGATCGAGGCCGAGGTGCCAGCGAGCAGATCGAACTGCTGCGGGTTGCACCCCTTGGTGAAGCTGACGACGTAGGTCCCGGGTTCCTGCAGGGTGATCGACGTGCGCTCGACGAGCGTCTGCGGCCAGGCGGCGGAGTAGCTCGGCATGGCGTAGACGACGGCGGTGGCGCCGACCGGGGTGCACAGTCGGCGAGTGAGGGTAATGCGGATCCGGAACTCCTGGGCGGTGCTCCCGGCGGAATGGGTGACCTCGAACGGGAACGCCGTGCAGCCCGGGGACGACGGACCGGGCGTGAACGAGACGGCGATGGCCGACGGTGCGGTCGGCGTGGGCGGTTCGGGGGCCTGCGCCCGGGCCGTGCCGGTGGTGATCGCTCCGGTGGCCGCAACGGTGGCGACGAGCGCGACGACGATCGCCGCCCGTCTGGTCGCTGCCTGCCTGATCGCCGCCGTGCCTCGACTGGTGCGCATGTGCGCCGTCTCCCGTGCAACGGGCCGCCGTCGGGCGGTCCCGCCGGCACGGTACGGAACCCGCCTGAACGCCGTCGGTCCCCCGGGTGAACCCCCGGTAACCATTCCCCGACCCCACCCCGATATAGGGGTCGCGCGCGGGGTACGTCTCGCGCTCCACAGCCGCAGAACCCAGGGGTCCACTCTGCGGCGGATCATGCGGTGGGTTCCCGACCGGCCTACGGTCCCGGGTCATCGGACGGTGCCACAGCACCGGGCGCCGAATCGGAGGTGGACGATGGACGACGCAACGAGCACCGGACCTGCGGCCGGAGACGACCCCGACCTCGATCTGGTGCTCGAGCGGATCGTGTCGGCATCACCCGAGGACCTCTGGCGGGGTTGGACCGAACCGGCGCTCCTGACCCGCTGGTTCACCCCGACCCCGTGGGTCACCGTCCGGGCCGAGGTGGACCCGCGGCCCGGTGGCGTGTTCCGCACCGTCGTGCGCTCCCCGGAGGGCGAGGAGTCCGACGGCTCCGGCTGCGTGCTCGCCGCCGAGCCGGGTCGACGGTTCGTCTGGACCAACACGCTCGGCCCCGGGTTCCGCCCCGTTGAGCTCGACGACGGCGACTTCCCCTTCACCGTCGAGTTGACCTTCACCCCGGTCGAGGGCGGCACCCGCTACCGGGCGGTCGCCCGCCACGCCAGTGCCGGCACCGCCGCCATGCACGCCGAGATGGGCTTCCACGACGGGTGGGGTGCGGCGCTCGACCAGCTGCTCGGCGTCCTCACCGCCGATTGAGTCGCCCAACCGGCCACACCGTCGGCGCCCGGGCATCGGTCACACCTGATGGTCCCGCCGCGCCGACGGGTGCACGCCGGGTGGCAAGGTGGTCCCCACCGGCCGGCCCGCCGTCCAGCAGAGAGGACCCACTGTGCGCTTCCAGCTCTCCACCGACCCCCGGGGCGTCATCTTCATCGACCCCGACGCCTACACGGACCCGGCCGAGTGGCACCGGGTCGCCGCCGAGCTGCGGACGGAGTCCCCGGTGGTCCGGGTCGAGGCTGAGGGCTGGGAGCCGTTCCTTGCGCTGACCCGGCATGCCGACGTCTTCGAGGTGTCCCGCCGACACGACCTGTGGCACAACACGCAGAAGTCCATGTTGATGGACGAGTTCACCTGGCAGTTCATCCTGTCGCTCGGGATCGACCCGAAGACCCTGATCCACATGGACGGCGACGAGCACCGCGATCACCGGGCGGTCACCAACGACTGGTTCAAGCCGGCGGCGGTCCGTCACCGCCAGGACGACATCGACGCGATCGCCGAGGAGTACGTCGAGCGGCTCGTCGACCTTGGCGGCGAGTGCGACTTCGCCCAGGACGTGGCGGTGCCGTACACGCTGCGGGTGATCATGAGCATCTTCGGGATCCCGCCCGAGGACGAGCCGGTCATGTTGCGCCTCACCCAGGGCATCTTCGGCGCCGCCGACCCCGAGTACCTGGGCGACCTGACCGACCCGGCCGAGCTGGGCACGTCGGCCATCGCCGAGTTCGGCGAGTACTTCGGTGCGCTCGCCGCCGACCGGCGGGCGCACCCGACCGACGACCTGGCCACGGTGATCGCCAACGGTCAGGTGCAGGGCTGCCCGCTCGAGCAGCACGCCGAGCTCTGGTACTTCATCATCGTGGCGACCGCCGGCCACGACACGACGTCGTACGCGCTGTCGGGTGGCCTCGAGGCACTGCTGCGCCACCCGGACCAGCTCGCGGCCCTGGCCGACGACCCGGGGCTGGTCACCAACGCCACCGAGGAGATCATCCGCTGGACCTCGCCAGTGCGCCACTTCATGCGGTACGCCCAGGAGGACACGCAGGTCCACGGTGTCGATGTCGCCGCCGGCGAGCGGGTGCTGTTGTCGTACTGGTCGGCGAACCGGGACGAGGACGTGTTCGCCGACCCGATGCGCTTCGACATCACCCGGCCCGATGCCGGCGAGCTGATCTCGTTCGGTGTCGGTGCGCACTACTGCCTGGGTTCGCAGTTCGCCCGCCGGGAGCTCCGGTCGTTCCTGCCGAAGCTGCTGGCCCGGGTCGACAGCCTGGAGCTCGCCGGAGAACCCGAGTGGACGGCAGCGAACTTCGTCGGCGGGGTCAAGCACCTGCCGGTCCGCTACCGCGTCCGCTGAGCGAACCGACGTAACCTGCGCCCGTGGACGAGACGGCTGACCGCAGCAGCGAGCGGTCAGGGAAGCGACCCCGGGCCGAGGGCGCACCGATCACCCCGGAGTCCATCCTCTGGCGGACCGCGGCGGACCCCCGCAGCATGATCACCGGCATGGCGGCCGGCATCATGCAGCTGATGCTCCCGGGCCTGGGCGCCGGGGTGACCGACCACTCGAACTTCTTCGACGACCCGTTCGACCGCATCGACCGGTCCATCCCCTACATCTGGGGGAGCATCTTCACCTCGGACGACGACGAGGGCGACCGCCGGGGCCGACAGATCCGGGACTTCCACCCCGACATCAAGGGCACCGACGACCAGGGCCGCCGCTACCACGCGCTCGATCCGGACGTCTTCTGGTGGGCGCACGCCACGTTCACCTGGGAGTTCCTGCGGGCGCGCGAGCTGTTCTCCATCCGCCCGTTGTCGCGGGCCCAGCGCGAGCAGCTCTACGCGGAGACCGTCACCTGGTACCGCCGCTACGGCGTGAGCGAACGGCCGGTGCCGCCGACGCTGCGTGACTTCCGGATCCGCTTCGATGAGATCTGTCGCACCGAGCTGGAGCTGACCCCGGCGGTGCAGTGGGTCATCAGTCCGCAGGAGAACCCGAGCGCCAAGGGGGCGCCGATCCGGCTGCCGGGTCCGCTGTCGGTGCTGAACGGCCTGGCGTCACACTTCTCGAGCGAACTGCTGCGGGTGATCGTCTACGGCTCCATGCCCGACGTGGTGAGGCGACGGTTCGACTTCCCGTGGTCGAACGCGGACCGGGCGTCGTTCGTGTGGGTCTGCGGCGTGCTTCGGTCGCTGGAACCGGCGGTCGCCCGGGGTGCGCTGTCGGAGTTGTGGCCGGAGGGGACGCCGCACCCGGCGCCGGGCGACATGGACCGGATCATCATCTCGGGTCCGAACCTGCGGCAGCGCAACCTCCAGCGCGCCGCGGCCACGAGCTGACCCTCGACGACCTGCCGGCGCACCGACCGGAGCACTCCTTGCGCTGGATCCGCGTCGCTTGCATACTGCAAGCATGCCGAACATCCTCGTCCGTGACGTTCCCGATGATGTCCACGGCGCCCTGCAACGGCGCGCCGAACAGCGTGGCCAGTCGCTCCAGCAGTACCTCGCATCCGAACTCAGCCGACTCGTGGAGCGGCCGACGGCGGACGAGGTCCTGGCCCGTGCCGCCCGACGCACCGGCGGAACGGTTGGGCTCGATCAGGCAGTCGCCGACCTTGCGACCGAGCGACCCGGCTCGTGATCGTCGTCGACGCCTCCGTCGTCGCCAACGCTCTCGCCGACGACGGTGCCGACGGCTCGATCGCCCGTCGTCGCCTGACTGGGGCCGGCGACCTCGCCGCACCGGATCTCGTCGATGTCGAGACGACGGCGGTCCTCCGGAAACGATGGATCGCCGGGGACCTCAGCGATCAGCGGTTCTCCGACGCCATCGGCGACCTGGAGGACCTCGATCTCACCCGGTACCCCACACTTCCGCTCGTCCGGCGGGCGTTCGAGTTGCGCTCCAACGTGACGGCGTACGACGCCGCCTACGTTGCGCTGGCGGAGTTGCTCGACTGCGTGCTCCTGACCGCGGACCGGCGACTGGCCTCGACCCCGACGATCGGCTGCGCCGTGGAGGTCGTGCGCCCCTGACCCGGTGCGGCGTCCCGCCAGATCTGGATATCGGCCCACAACCGCAACGGGCTCGCTCGAATGAGGCCCTTCCCGGGAACCGTCGAGCGGGAATGTCCAGCCGGATCATCAGCCCGAACGACGAGGCGAGATCGTCATCCCGGACAATCAGGTGGGCTCGACGAGCGCTGCGTACCGTTGCTGAGCCGCTTGGGCCGAGGTCCCGAGCATGCCGCCGATCCGCAGCCACGACATCCCTGCGTTCCGGGCCGCGGTGATCGCGTCGATGATCTGCCGCTCGCTCCGGGCCCGGTCGATCACCGCACGCTCCAGCAGGTACTCCTCCACCGGCCGTTCGTGAGCCCCGTCGGGCGTGTCGTGCTCAAACCGAGCTGCGAGTTCGTCCGCATGGTCGAGGATCTCCTCGATCGATCGGGGCATGGCGCTCACCTCAGGAACTGCTCTCTCGCCCGCATGGCGTGGACGATGAACGGCACACGCTCGCCGACGGCGGTCCCGACCTCCACAAGCCGTCCAGCCTCGTCCGCTCCGACGAGCATCGTGAGACCTCCGAGTTCGAAGACCCGGTCGGGGTACCGGTAGGCGTGGAGCATGTCGGGGTCGTCGACGCCGTGCTTGCGGGCGCTGTCGAGCACGACTGGATCTACATCATCAAGCTAACTTGATACCACGAATGAAGTCGGGCGTCAGGCCGAGCACCGAGGCCCGGTCCAACCGGCCCGCTGTAGCCTCCGCTCGTGCGGATCCGCCGGGACGACGTGGTCGGTTGGGGCCTCCATGCGTTGGTCGTGGCCGGCGCCACCGCGGCCGTGGCGGTCGACCGCCGGCTCAGCCGCAGCCGGTTCCGCAGGGTGCAGGTCGGCGCACCCGCGGCCAGCATCGCGTTCTACGGACTCATCTGGGCGGTCGAGTCCCAGCAACCTGCCCGCGCCGACTGGCGACCCGACGCCGCCGAGGCCCGCACCGACGGGATCTTCCTGGGCTCCGTCGTGGCCACGCAGGTCGTCGCGCAGGCACTCGTCGCCCCGGTGCGGCGGCGCATGAGGCGAACCCTCGGCGTGCACCGACTGCCGACGCCGGTGGGGGTGGCCGTCGCCGTGCTCGCCTACGACCTGGTGCACTCGCGCCTGCACCACCTGGGCCACCGGTGGGGCCCGGCGTGGCGGATCCACTCGGTGCACCACAGCCCCGAACGCCTCTACTGGTTCAACGCCACCCGCTTCCACACCGTCGAGATGTTCGTCGACATGACCCTCGAGACGCTGCTCGTGTCCGCGCTCGGCCTGAGCCGCGACCAGCACGTCGGCTACGACGCGGTCCGCGGCCTGTACGGCCAGCTGCAGCACTCCAACATCCGGTTGCGCAGCGGTGCCCTGGACCACGTGTTCTCCACGCCGGACCTGCACCGCTGGCACCACTCGACCGTCTACGCCGAGGGCGACACCAACTACGGCGCCATCACCTCGGTCTGGGACCGTTTGTTCGGCACGTTCTTCCGTCCGACGGACCGGGTCGGGCCCGACCAGGTCGGCATCGGGCGCATGCCGGACTTCCCCCAGGAGTTCGTGGAACTGGAACGGGCGCCGTTCGAGTGGGCGTCGATCCGGGAGCGCAACGCCGCCACCTGGTTCGACGACGACGCCCGCACCGCCTGATCCCGCTGCTGCTGCCGACGCCGCTCAGTCGACCATCCGGCCGGTCAGCCGGCCGACCAGCCCCGACCGCCCGGGCAGCAGCCGGGTGAGCGCGCTGACCACGTGCGCGTCGGGCCCCACCACCACCCGGGCCCGGTTCCGTTCGACACCCTTCACGATCGCCCGGGCGACGGCCGACGGTGGCCGCATGACGACCGGCGCCAACCGGGAACGCCCCATCTCGGCCAGGCGTCCGGCCTGGTTGCCGCGGGCGGACTCGGTGATGTTCGTGTGGATCGCACCGGGGAACACGACGGTGACGCCGACGTCGGTCGTGACCAGCTCGGCCCGCAACGCCTCGCTGAACGACCGGACCGCGCCCTTGGTGAGCGAGTAGCTGACGTTGTGGGGCAGGCCGAGCAGGCCGACCATGCTGGACAGCGTGACGACGTGACCTTCGTCGGCGGTGAGCAGCGCCGGCAGGAACGCGCGCACGGTGTGGACCACACCCCACACGTTGATGTCCACGATCCAGTGCAGGTCCTCGAGCGACTCGGCGGCGAACTCGCCGGCCGAGGTGACCCCGGCGTTGGCGACCACCACGTGGCACGCACCGTGGGCGCTCACGACCTCGGCGGCGGCCGACTCGACGGCGTCACCGTCGCGCACGTCGACCACGTGGACCGACGACCGACGTCCGGCGGACCGCACCAGCCGGGCGGTCTCCTCGGCAGGGTCGGCGGACACGTCGAGCACGGCCACGTCACAGCCCCGTTCGGCGAACGCGAGTGCGGTCGCCCGTCCGATCCCGCCGCCGGCACCCGTGACGGCCACCACCCGGCCGGTCAGGTTCCTCATGCCCGCAGCGTGGCACAGGGCCGGGTGGTTCCACCCAGTTCGGCGGCACCTGCGCCGCCCTGCCGGTACGGTGGACCGCACAGGGCAAAGGGGGCCGTCGTGCCGACCAGCAGTGAACTCCAGACCATCGAACTGCACGGCACGCAGGTGGCGTACCGCACCGCCGGCGACGACGGCCCGGTGCTGCTCCTCATCCACGGGATGGCGGGTTCGAGCGACACCTGGCTGCGCTGCATCGACGACCTGGCCCGCACCCACCGGGTGGTCGCACCCGACCTGGTCGGCCACGGCGCGTCCGACAAGCCACGCGGCGACTACTCCCTCGGCGCGCAGGCGTCCATGCTCCGCGACCTGCTGGTCGCACTCGGCCACGACCGCGCCACGGTCGTCGGCCAGTCGCTCGGCGGCGGCATCGCCATGCAGTTCGCCTACCAGTACCCGGAGCGGGTCGAGCGGCTCGTGCTCGTGTCGGCCGGCGGGCTGGGCGACGACGTGGCGTTCGTCCTGCGGGCGCTGACCGCACCGGGCGTCGACCTGGTCCTGCCGCTCGGGTTCCAGTCGTTCATGCGCACCGGCGTGGAGACGGTCACCGGCTGGTTCGGCCACCTGGGCCTGAAGCCGTCGGCGGCGACGGTCGAGATCTGGCGGTCGTACACCTCGTTGATCGACGCCGACACCCGGCGGGCGTTCCTGCACACGCTCCGGTCGGTGGTCGACGTGCGCGGCCAGCGCGTCAGCGCGGCGGACCGCCTGTACCTGGCGGCGCACGTGCCGACGCTGGTCGTCTGGGGCGACGCCGACCCGATCATCCCCGTGTCACACGCGCACGCCGCCCAGGAGCTCATGCCCGGCAGCGAGCTGGTGATCATGGAGGGCGTGGGGCACTTCCCTCACTGCGAACGGCCCCGAGAGTTCGCCGACCTGGTGAGCGACTTCGTCGGGCGCACCGACCCGGCCGAGCTGGACCCGGGCCACCTGCGCACCCTGATCGCCGCCCGGTAGCGCGCCGCCCGCACGGGCCCGATCGCAGGTCTTGATCGACCGGCATGAGCGCAGGGTCTACGCTGGCAGCAGGAGCAGGGTGAGGCGGAGAGGAAGCTCAGATGTCTGATGCCCCAGCTGGCGGCCAGTGGGTTGAGCGCGCAGGCGCCGACTGGAAC
>SXMI01000039.1 GCA_005777415.1 Actinomycetota bacterium
AACTCGCGGCTGCGGCTGATCGCCGCCTGGATCAGGCCCGCCGCCAGCGGGGCGAGCACCACCATCAGCAGGGCGGCGAGGGGGTTCTCCCGGTCCTCGGATCGACCACCTCCGAAGATCAGCGCCCACTGGGCCATGTTGGCCAGGAACGTGATCCCCATGGCGACCGCCGCCGCGACGGAGCCGATGAGGATGTCACGGTTGCGGACGTGGGCGAGCTCGTGGGCGAGCACCCCCTGGATCTGCTCCCAGTCGAGCGTGTGGAGGAGCCCCTCGGTGACGCACACGGCAGCGTTCGCCGGGTTCCGCCCGGTGGCGAAGGCGTTCGGCTGCTGCTCCGGCGAGACGTAGAGCCTGGGGACCGGCAGGTCGGCGCGGGCGCACAGCTCGGCGACGATCCGGTGGTACTGGGGCATCTGGTCCGCCGTGACGGGCACCGCCCGGGCCGAGGCGATCGCCAGACGGTCCGAGAACCAGTAGGACCCGCCGCAGACGACCAGACCGATGACGAGTCCGACGACCACGCCCCCGCGACCCCAGAACGACCCGATGAACATGCAGAGCCCGCCCAGGCCGGCGAGCAGCACTGCGGTCTTGGCGTTGTTGGCCACCGAACTCCTGTCTCAGTTCCCGGTGGATCGTCCTGGACCGGGACCGGCCACCGACCCGGACACCCGACACCGGGATCGTACGTTCGACCGACCACGGCCGACACGCCGGGGCCTCCGACATCTGAACCCCGGCTCAGCGCCGGGGATTCACTCGTAGTAGCCGGAGTGGATGTAGACGCAGGGCACACCCTGGGTGTGGAACATGTGGACGTTGCGCGGGTCGTCCTCGAACGCCAGTCGCAGGTCGAAGTCGCGGCTCCGCAGTTCAGCCACCGTGCGCTGCTTGAACGTCCTCGCCGCCATGTAGTCGCCGTACTCCCGCATGATCAGCAGGTCCCAGCGGAGGCCGTAGCGCTCGAGCCAGCCCAGCGTCTGCGGGCGGACCCGGATCGGTCGCGCCGTCAGGAGCACGATCCGGAGGTCGGAGTCGAGCACCTCGAGCAGGCGGGCGACCTCCGCGATCAGCTCGTCGTCCCCGCAGGCATGGAAGAACGCCTCCCAGTCACGGTAGGGGTACTCCAGGTAGTGCTGGCGGGTGCTGGCATCGGACAGGACCCCGTCCATGTCGAACACGACCGCGCCGGCACCGGGGCGGGGCTCCTCCCGCCACAGCCAGTTCTCGAAGTCCGGGTCCTCGACGGGCACGGTCCCGGAGCCTACCGACCCTTGGGGGGCGCCACGGCAGGCCATTCCCGGCGCAGCCCCGCCAGGTCCGCCTCGCCGGGACGACCCCAGCCCGGCTCGTAGCCGGCCAGCTCGCCCAGGGTCGCCGAGCGCTGGAAGGAGTCGAGCATCTCGATCTGGTCGGCGCCGACACGGGCCGGGTGGTCGTGGCCGCAGGCCCGGGCCAGTCGGAGCAACTCCTGGCGGAGCGTCGCCAGGTAGTTGGCGACGCGGACCGACTTGTGGTCGGGGTCCAGGCCCCGCTCGAGACGGCGCGACTGCGTGGCCACGCCCGTCGGGCACCGGTCGGTGTGGCATCGCTGCGCCTGGATGCAGCCGATCGCCAGCATCGCCTCCCTCCCCACGTGGATCAGGTCACAGCCCAGCGCGAAGGCGGCCAGCCCCCGGTCGGCCAGCCCGAGGCGAGCACTCCCGATGAACACCACCCGGTCGCACAGCCCCAGCTCGGCGAACGGCCGGTAGGCGCGGGGGAAGGCCCGCAGGAACGGGAGGGACACGTGGTCGGCGAAGACCAGCGGCGCCGCGCCCGTGCCGCCCTCGCCGCCGTCGATGGTGACGAAGTCCGGCCCCGATCCGGTCCGGTCCATCCGCTCGGCGAGGTCCACCCAGAACGCGCGCTCCCCCACCGCCGACTTCACGCCCACCGGGAGTCCGGTGGCCTCGGCGAGGAGCTCGACGAAGTCGACCAGACCCTCCACACCGTCGAAGGCCGTGTGGCGGTTCGGGCTCCGGCAGTCCTCGCCCTCCGGGATCCCGCGGATCCGGGCGATCTCGGGCGTGACCTTGGCGGCCGGCAGCAGTCCACCGAGCCCGGGCTTGGCCCCCTGGGACAGCTTGATCTCCAGCGCCCGGACCGGACCGGACGCGACCGTCTCGAGGAGCCGCTCGAGGGAGAACGCACCGTCGGGGGTGCGGCAGCCGAAGTAGCCGGTCCCGATCTGCAGGACGAGATCACCGCCGTGGCGGTGGTGCTCCGAGATGCCGCCCTCACCGGTGTTCTGGTAGCAGCCGGTGAGCGCCACCCCCCGGTTGAGCGACTCGATCGCCGCCCCCGACAACGACCCGAAGCTCATCCCGGAGATGTTGACGATCGAGGTCGGCCGGAACGCACCGGGGCGGCGGTCGCCGCCGAGGACCTTGGCGCACGGCACCGGGAAGTCCCAGCTCGCAACGCTCGGCTCGCCCGGCAGCGGCGGCTCGGGGAACGCGGCCTGGGCGACGATCAGGTAGTCGGTGGTCGTCTCGAGCTGGTTGTCGGTGCCGAAGCCGAAGGTGTTGTCCCGGCCGTACGCCGAGGTGTAGATCCACCGGCGCTGGTCGCGGCTGAACGGCTTCTCCTCGTCGTTGCTCGTCAGGATGTACTGGCGCAGTTCGGGGCCGAACGACTCGAGCACGTAGCGGAAGTGCCCGACCACCGGGAAGTTGCGCAGGATCGCATGGCGGCGCTGGGTGAGGTCGTACACGGCGACCCCCGCCACGACCAGCACGACGACCCCGACGACGAGGAGGATCCAACCCACCCCCCGACGCTAGCGGCGCCCGATGGCGGAGCGCCGGGAGGTCGCCGCGGCACCGCCGGGAGTTGCGGTGCTGTCAGTCCTCGCCGCCGGCGGCGGCGCCGTGGCGGATCGCCTCCACCACGTTCGCGTCGGCCAACGTGGTCGTGTCCCCGAGCTCGCGGCCCTCGACCACGTCGCGGAGCAGGCGACGCATGATCTTCCCCGAGCGGGTCTTGGGCAGGTCCGGCACGATGATGACGGCGCGGGGACGGGCGATCGCCCCGAGCTTGGTGGCCACGTGCTGTCGGATCGCCTCGCGGAGCTCGTCGGTCACGTCGACACCGGACCTGACGATGACGTAGCCGACGATCGCCTGGCCGGTCGTCTCGTCCGAGGCCCCGACGACGGCCGCCTCGGCCACGGCGTGGTGGTCGACCAGGGCGGACTCCACCTCGGTGGTCGAGATCCGGTGGCCCGACACGTTCATCACGTCGTCGACACGACCGAGCAGCCACAGGTACCCGTCCTCGTCGACCTTCGCACCGTCACCGGCGAAGTACCGGCCCTCGAAGCGGGACCAGTAGGTGTCCCGGTACCGCTCGGGGTCACCCCAGATCCCCCGCAGCATCCCGGGCCACGGCTGGGTGAGGGTGAGGTATCCGCCACCTTGGGCGACGGGCTCGCCGTGGTCGTCCACGACCTCGGCGCCGATCCCCGGGAGCGGGCCGCACGCCGATCCCGGCTTCGTCGTCGTCACGCCGGGCAGCGGGCTGATCATCTGTCCGCCCGTCTCG
>SXMI01000279.1 GCA_005777415.1 Actinomycetota bacterium
CCGAGGAAGCCGGAGAGCACGGTCACGGGGAGGTGGGTCTGGTTGGACACGACCGGAATCGCAGACTAGGACTGGGAACTATTCCTAATAACTCCGCTCCGGCCGATCGTCGGCGGCATCGGCGGAGTGAGCGATCGCACACGACAGGAGTTCCACATGCCCATGGTCTGTCAGGTCACCGGACGGCGCCCCCGGGCGGCCAAGCGGGTGAGCCACTCGCACCGTCGGACGAACCGCTGGCAGTACCCGAACGTGCACAAGAAGCGCTACTGGCTGCCCAGCGAGCGCCGCATGATCACGCTCTGGGTCTCCACCAAGGGGATGAAGACCATCGACAAGCAGGGGATCGAGCGGGTCGTCGCCGACATCCGGTCCCGCGGGGAGCGGGTCTGATGCCCAGGAACGACCGTCGCCCGATCATCAAGATGCGCTCCACCGCCGGGACCGGGTTCACCTACGTCACCCGCAAGAACAAGATCAACACCCGCGAGCGACTCGAGTTGAAGAAGTACGACCCGGTGGTCCGGCGTCACGTGGTCTTCCGCGAGGAGCGCTGAGGTTCCCTGCGGGGGACGGTCGAGCACTGGCTGCTCGACCAGCGGGCCGTCCGTCGACGAGTGCGCTCGCAGGTAGCCTCAGCGCCGTGCTGCAGGTTCCCGTGCTCCGACTCGATCCCGACCTTGAACTGCCGGCGTACGCCAAGCCCGGCGACGCCGGCGTCGACCTCCGGGCCAGCGAGGATGCCGAGCTCGCACCGGGAGGCGGTCGGGCGCTCGTCCCCACCGGCATCGCCGTCGCCATCCCCCGCGGCTACGCCGGATTCATCCAGCCCCGCAGCGGCCTGGCCCTCAAGCACGGGGTCACCTGCCTCAACACCCCGGGACTCATCGACGCCGACTACCGGGGCGAGCTGAAGGTCCTGCTCGTCAACACCGACCCGGAGGAGCCGTTCGTGGTCCGGCGCGGCGAGCGGATCGCCCAGCTGGTCATCCAGGCCGTCGAGCACGCCGACCTCGTCGAGGTCGACGCCCTCGACGAGACCGAGCGCGGCGAGGGTGGGTTCGGCCACACGGGCCGCTGAACCTGCGGCGCTTCAGCCGCCGGGCTGTCTGCGGCGCTTCAGCCGCCGATGCTCACCGGGTGGAGGACGTCGACCCACATGCTCGACACGCCGAGCAGCAGGAACGTCGCCACCACCGCCAGCGCGATCGGCTGCAGCTTCCGGGTGTCGAGCCGGAGGGTCGGCCGGCGCCGGATCCGCGCCAGCGCACCCTCGGCCAGCACCACCACGGCATGGCCGCCGTCGAGCGGCAGCACCGGCAGCAGGTTGAGCACCCCGACGCTGGCGGAGAAGAGCCCCGCCATGACGAGCAGCTTCCCCTGTTCGCCGGCGAGGAGCTGGTCGGTGACCTGGGCGCCGCCGACCACCGAGAGCATCCGCTGGTCGGGCGCCTGCCCCCCGGCCACCGAGGTCGCGTAGTCGCCGGCCCCGGTCACCAGGTGGAACAGCGACTGCAGCGTCCCTGCGGTGACGTCCCAGAGCAGGTCGAGCGAACCGAACAGCACGCCGGTCGGCGTGGGGTCGATCGTCGGGCTGGTCACGGCGTACAGGGCGAACAGGATCAGGGCCAGGACGAGGTTGGACACCGGCCCGGCCAGGATCACCGCCAGGCGCCGACCCCGTGAGGCGGCCCGGTAGGTGAACGGCTCGAGCGACGCCTCGACGTCCTCGGTCGGGCTCATCCCCGGGATCTTCACGTAGCCGCCCGCCGGGAGGAGCTTCACGCCGTAGCGGAGCCCCGTGGCCGTCCGCCCCGACCAGACCGTCGGACCGAAGCCGACGAAGAACTCCACGGGTCGCATGCCCGAGCGGCGGGCGACGACGTAGTGGGCGGCCTCGTGGACCACGATCAGCCCGACGAGCATGCCGAGGAACACGGCGGCGCCGGGCAGGAACACGGCGAGCGCCACGACGGCGCCAGCCAGGCCGACGGCCCGCACCGGGTGGAACTCGCTGCGGCGACCCTCGGCCCGCCCGGCCCGACGCCAGGCGACGAGCCATCGCACGGGTGCCGGGTCTCGGCGCAGGATCTCGATCCCGGGGGCCGTGTGCCCGGCAGCCGGAGGAGCCGGGGCGCCCGGGACGGAGGGAACCGGCATCGAGAGGTCGGTGTCGGCGGCGGTCGGGTTCATGGGGCGAGGGTAACGACGGGGTGCGGCGTTGTCCCGGGCGCCGTCGGGGCAAAGGTCCCAGTCCGTCGGGGGCGACTGGTGCTCCCGGCCCACTCGTGGTTCCGGTTCACGCCGGTTCGGCGGCGAGCAGGTCGCCGTCCGGTCGGAGCTCGCTGCGGGTCGGACGGTCGTCGACCACATGGTGCAGGACCAGGCGCAGGGGGTCCTCCCGGCCACCGTCCCACTCCAGGGCCGTGAACGCGCCGGGCAGGACGCCGCAGCCGGAGTTGGCGTAGCGGACGGTCCGGCCCGAGGCGTCGAGCGGCCGGAGCATCGGGAAGTGCGTGTGGCCGAACACGAGCCAGGGCCAGCCGCTCTCGGGGGCGGTGACGGCGAGCCGGTCGAAGAGCCGCTCCTCGTCGAGCGAGTCGAATCGGCGGTTCCCTCCGAAGCGGGCGTCGACGCTGATCAGCCGGTTCTCCCCCCGACCGGCGAGCAGTGCGGCCGTGGCGGGCTCGCCGGGCAGCCCGTCGAGGCCCGCGGCGATCGGCAGGTCGTCGACGGTCGTGGCGAGCCAGGTGGTGGCGCGTCCGAGCGTGGCCAACCCCGGGCCGTTCCAGGCATCGGTCAGGTGCCCGTGCATGATCACCGCCGCCGTCGTCTCCACCCGTGGGGGCCCGCTCCTGGCGAGCACGATCGCGTCGGGTGCGCTCACGCCGGGCAGGTGTTCGGCCAGACGTTCGACCAGGGCCCGGTCGGCCAGGACGTCGTCGTGGTTGCCGACGGTTCGGTGGTAGCGGCCGTCCCGGGCGAGCTCGCCGAGCACGTGGTACAGGTCGGCATTGTTGGCGACGATCCGGTCGAGATGGTCACCGAGCAACTCGCGTCGCGTCGAGTCGGCCAGCGGGCCGGCGAACCCGGCCGCGAGCCGACCGGCGTCGTAGCAGGCCCCCCAGGTGGAACCGCCGACCATCCAGAAGTCCTCGACGTCCCCGTTCTCGATGACGGACCAGCCGTCCTCGGCGTAACCGGCGAGCACGGCCCGGTACAGGTCCTTGGTGCCCTGTCGGGCCGGCCAGTCGAGTCGTCCCGGGATGCACCGGTGCAGGTCCGAGGTCACGACGTAGCGGCCCGATGCCGGGAGGCGCCCGACGGACCGGACGGGGAGCGGCCCGGGCCGGTCCTCGCAGATCGCCCGCAGTTGTTCGGGGAAGACGCGGATCCGACGGAGCGCCTCCCGCTGTGACCGCAGCGCCGCGACCGTGCTGACGGGGAGCGCCGCCGGGAGGGTCGCCACCGTCGCACCGGTCTTGGTGACCGCCCACGCCCGGGCGACCGGACCCGGGCCCGGAGCAGGGCGGAGCGCCGTCAGCGGATCCGCCGGGTCCGAGGCACCGCTGTCGATCCGGTCGGCGAGGGCGCCGATCACCTGTCGTGCCGACCGACGCCACGATCCCGGGATCAGATCCACGGGGCCACGCTAGGTGACCTCGGGTTCGAGCGCACGACCGGATCACCGGATCTCCGGGCCCGGTCGACCGCTCAGCGTGAGCGAACCCGCGCCCAGAGATGTTCCAACAAAAGCTGTCAGATCGTCCGGGGTCGCACTCCTGCAGTCGACGGCGGCGAAGGAGTCGCCTCGAACCGAGGAGTCACCATGCAGCAGCACCCCACCACCCGCAACCGAATCGTCCGACGGGCAGCAGCCCTGGTCGTCGTGGCCACGGCGGCCATCGGCGGCCCCGTCCTGTCGTCGGTCGACGCCGGCGCCTGGACGCCGTCGCCCGACGGACCCCTGGGGGGCGGCTGGCACCCGACCTTGCCCCTGACGCCCTCGCCGACGATCCCGCCATCGGTCCCGCGCATCACCCTGCCGGACTCGGTCTTCCGGCCGCCGCTGGCCGACCTGCCGCCGTTGCCGCCCATCGGCGACCTGCCGTACACGCCGCCCGTGGACGACGGAGGTGAGTCGGAGGAAGCCGACGACGGTCCGGTCCGAACGATCCCGAGGGTCACCATCCCGGAGGTCGGCGCCACCCCGATCGACCCCGATTCGTTGATCCCCGACGAGCCGCTGTGCGAGGTCGTCGACTGCCCCGTCGTCCCCGACGAGGACGAGGTCCCTGAGGGTGAGATCCCACCCGGCGACCTGACCGAGGACTGCTCCCCCGCCGACCCCCTCGGCGTCCCCGGCCCCTGCGAGGAACTGACCCCGGACGGCTCCCCCGAGGACCTCGGTTACCCCGACAGCGAGGGGCTGGTGGACGAGTGCGTCACCTACGACCCGCCGGCGAACGCCGATGAGGCCGAGGCCCAGGGACAGCCCGGTGAGTCCGGGCCCGAGACCTGCGACGAGCCCACCGACCCCGAGGTCACGCCGGTGCGGGTCGAGTCGGCCACCGGGTCGCTCGCCTTCACCGGATCGGATCTCGCCCTCCCGCTCGCCGGTGCCGGCCTGCTCGGCGCCGGTGGCGTCCTGGCCGGGATCTCGGTGCTCGCCCGCCGGGCCCGCTCCGGACGGCACTGATCCCCGCCGGCCCCGGCTGCTTCGAGCCCGGGGCCGGTGCAGGAACTCCCGCTCCAGTCCCCCCCCACAGTTCAGCGGGAACCACCGCCCCCACCGGCCGTCTCCTCCGGTGGGGGCGGTCGCGTCCGGGGCGTAGTCTCGTCCCGCCGACCACGGAGGAGATGCGGTGACGATCAACGAACGAGGACCTGAGGGCGATCGGTCCTACGCTGCGGTCGCCGACCGGTTCGCCATGCCGCTCGACGAGGCCATGCTCACCCAGCGGGCCGTCCGCAAGGTCCTGCCGGACCCGGTCGACGACGACATCGTGCTCCGGTGCATCGAGTTCGCGCTGCGGGCGCCCACCGGCTCCAACGGCCAGAACTGGGAGTTCGTGGTCGTGCGGGACCGTTCGGTGCTCGGTGCGTTCGCCCGCCGTTACCGCTCGGCCTGGCGGATCTACGGCGGGATCGGCGAGCGGGTCACGGCCGGGGACCCCGCCATGTCGAAGGTGCTCGCCGCCGTCGAGTGGCAGGTCCAGCACTTCGAGGAGATCCCGGTGGTCGTCGTGCCCTGCCTGCGGGGTGCGGTCCGTTTCGCCCCGTTCCCGACGCTCGCCCAGACCAGCCACTACGGCTCCATCTACCCGAGCGTGCAGAACCTGCTGCTGGCGGCCCGGTCCGTCGGGCTCGGCGCCTCGCTGATCACGCTGCCGCTGTGGAGCGTGACCATGGCCCGTCGCACACTCGGACTGCCGGTGTCGGTCCAGCCGATCTGCATGGTCCCGCTGGGGTGGCCCCGTGGTCGGTACGGGCCGACGACCCGACGACCGGTGGGCGAGGTCGTCCACCTCGACCGCTGGGGTCGCCGCCCCTGGGTCGGGTGGGAGGCGCCGTCGACCGGCGACGACGGGTCGGACGGCGGCCCGGAGGAGCAGGACTGAGCCGGGCCGGTCGTCCCGGGCCGCCTGTGCCACACTCCGCCACGTGCACCTCGCCGTCTACACCGACGCCGCCGAGCGGGGCGGGGCGGAGTCCATGCTCGGCCACCTGCTCGAGCGACTGGACCCGGCCTGGCGGATCAGCGTGGTCGGCCCCGACGAGCAGGTGGTGCGCTGGCTCGCCGGCCGACGTCGGGGGAGCGCACCAGTGGTCGTCGACCGTATCGAGGGTCGGTCGGACCTGAACCACATGGTCCGGCACCGGCGGGTGCTCCGTTCGCTGGACGCCGACGTCCTGCACGCCAACCTGTCGACCATGTCCTCCTGTCAGTGGGCGTTGGCGGTGGCGGCGACCGTCCCGAATCTCCCGGTGGTGGTGCTCGAGCACGCCCCGATGGGCACCTGGTCGGCCGCGTCGACCCGACTGAAGCGGCTCACCTCGGCGCGGGCGGCGGCCCACGTCGCGGTCGGTGAGGTTCCGGCCCGGACGATCGAGCGGCTCGGCGGGCTGCCGGCGGGATCCATCCGGGTCATCCACAGCGGCGTGCCGCAGGAGCAGCTCGACCCTCCACCCCGACCGGATGATGTGTTCACGATCGGGATCCTGAGCCGGCTCGACCCGGTCAAGGGCGTCGACCGGGCCGTCCGGGCGGTCGCCGGGCTCGACCGGCCGGTCCGACTCGTCGTGGTGGGCGACGGCCCCGAGCGTCCGTCGCTGGAGGGTCTCGTGCAGGAGCTGGGCCTGGGCGACGTGGTGGAGCTCCGAGGCTGGGACGACCGGGCCCGTGACCTCCTGCCCACCTTCGACGTCTACCTCCTGGCGTCCCGCTTGGAGGCGTTCCCGGTCACGATCGGCGAGGCGGCGCTGGCCGGCGTCCCCGTGGTGGCCACCGACGTCGGGTCGGTGCGGGAAGCGGTCGTCGACGGCGAGACCGGGATCGTCGTGACCCCGGCCGACACCGAGGAGGGCACCGTGCGGGCGCTCACCGATGCGTTGCGGACGCTGCAGCGGGATCCGGCCCGGCGAGCGGCCATGGGACGGGCCGCTGCGCTCGACGCCGTCGACCGCTTCGACGTCGACCGGTCGGTCGCCGAGTGGGAGGACCTCTACCGGAGCGTGGCCCGCCGCCGCTGAGTCGGGCTCAGCCGCCGGCCCCGCTCGTGTCCGCAGCCGGGCCACCCAGGTCCTCGACGTACTCGATCGGGATGTCCCAGGCGCTGACGACGCCGGCGCCGAGTCCGGCGCCCGAGTCGTCGAGCCCGAGCCCCTCCCGGAGCTGGGCGACCGTGAAGCTCTGCGTGATCTCCCAGCCGGTCAACGTGTCGATCGCCTCCGGCTGACAGCCGTCGACCGCACCGGCGGCCAGGCTCTCCGGGAGCTGGAAGCCGATCGACTGGGCGATCCCGATCAGGTCGGTTCCCGACCGGACGGCCAGGCACAGGTCGGTGAAGGAGTTGTGGCCGGCTCCGTCGATCACGACGAGCCGCTTGGGTGCGGCCAGCCCGGCGTAGGTCTGCTCGACCTCCTCGATCGGGACCAGCACGTCGACCCGGGCGGCGATGTTCATGGACGGCTTCGGGGGCGCCGGCACATCGTCCCGTCCGGCGGCCGCCCAGCCGACCGCCACGTCGACCTGCGGTTCCGACAGCGCCGACAACGCGGCCCGACCCCCGGCGGAGTGGCCGACCGCACCGACCAACTCGGTGTCGGTGAGTCCGGCGAGGACGCCACCCGCCCCACCGACGAGCGTGATCGTGTCGAGCAGCACCTGGACGTCCCGGGACGGCTCCCGGACGACCTGCCCGGTGATGAGCGCCGCCCGGTTGCGCTCCAGGTGATCCGGTGCGGCGACCACGAACCCCCACGAGGCCATGCCGCGAGCGAGGGCCGAGGCGTCGAGGCGGAAGGAACCGAACCCGTGGGAGAACAACACGAGCGGGAACGGGCCCGAGGTGGACGGTGCGACGTCGCGGAAGGTGTCGGTCATGGTGACGGTCAGGACCTCCGGTGGGACGCCCTGCGGGAGCAGACCTGGCGCCAGCGCCGCCAGGTCCGGGGGGAGGGCGTCGAGCTGGCTGTAGGTGGCGACGGGCACGCCCGTGATGCCGTCGGCCGCGGGGTACCAGACCTCGACCTTCCGGTCGGGCAGTTCGAGCGTCGTGACACCGACCGGGAACGGACCGGGCGCCGCGAACGCCGGGTCGTCCGGGCCGCCGGGTGCGGGTGGGACCGATGCCGGCAACGTCGTCGTGGTCGTGGTCGGGTCGGACGACTCGCTGGTTCCGCCGCAGGCCGCCCCGATCAGGCAGGCCGCGACGACGACGGCGACGAGTGCCCGCCGGCGGGCGGTGCCGGACCGGGAGGAGCGGGCTGGGGAGGAGTGGGCTGGGGAGGAGTGGGTCGGGCTGGAGGTTGGTGTCTGCACGGGGGGAGTCTGCCGCGTCCCGATCGGTCGGTGGCGGGTCGGGCCCCTCGGCCCGGGCGGGTGCGACCGATCCCCGGGCGTCCGCCCGTAGGCTCAGGGCATGTCCCTCCGCTCCTGGAACCTGCTCCCGGCCCTCCTCGTCGTCGCTTCGGCCGCTGCGCTCGGTCTCGCTGCCTGTGGTGACGAGCAGTCCGCATCGACCGTGGTCGCATCCGCCGACGGTTCGGCCGGATCGTCGACCTCGCAGCCGGAGGCCTCTGGCGCACCGGAGGCCACGAGCACCGTGCCCGCCGGTGGCGACGACGTCACGGCCGCCGAGGAGCGGGTCCAGCAGATCGTGGCCGGGGCGTCGTGGAGCTCGGCGGTCACCGATGTGTCCGTCGCCGCGGGCGAGGAGACGATCGTGACGCTGGCCACCGACGACGAGACGTTCCCGGCGCTCGGGGCCTGCGAGGCCGTTCGGTCCGCCCTGGTCGACGAGCCGGGCCTGGTGTCCGGTCAGGTGGCGGTCAACGTCTGGTGGGCTTCCGATCTGGCGGCCGACGGTGGGGACGAACGGCAGTTGGCCACGGCGTTGGCCGGGGGGGAGTGCGAGCTGGTCCGGGCGTCCGAGTGAACCGGTTGCTCGGCGCCGTCGCCGCGCTGCTCGTCGGTGTTCTCGCAGCCGCCTGTCAGCCGTCGCCCGGTCCCCCGCCCGGCCCGCAGCCGGATCGGGTCGCGATCTACGGCGACTCGTTGATGAACTCGTCGTCGGCGGTCTGGCGGCCGACGATCAAGGAGCAGCTCCCGGACTGGGCCCTGCTGGAACGCGCCACGTGGGGGTCGGCCGCCTGCGATCACCTGGAGCAGATGGAGGCCGACGCTCGGGAGGCCTGGAACGTCCGGGTCGTCGTCCTCGCCTTCTACGGGAACTCGATCACGCCGTGTATGAGTGGCGCGGACGTCGAGGAGCGCTACCGCTGGGACCTGACCGTCGCCGTCGACTTCTGGCTGGAGCGTGGGGTGCGGGTGGTTCTGGTTGTTCCGCCGGGACCCGTCGACTCGGAGCCCTACAGCGCGGCGGGCCGCGCCGCCCTCGCCGTCGCGGGCGACCGTCGGGTCCGGCTGGTGGACACGACCGGCGCCTTCGTCGACCCGGAGGCCGGCACGTTCGCCTCGGAACTCGACGGCGTGGCGGTCCGATCCCCGGACGGGATCCACCTCTGCGATCACGAGGCGCTCGGCGGGCTGACCTGCGACGAGGACGACGCCGGGGCGATCCGCTACGCGCAACCGATCGCCGATGCCGTGGTGGCGGAGGCCCGACTCGTCAAGTGACCCCCACTGCCGGCTCTGTGGTGCGAGCTACATGGATATC
>SXMI01000280.1 GCA_005777415.1 Actinomycetota bacterium
GCGACGCAGTGGATCACCGTGTCGGCGGTTCCCTGGGCGATCAGCAGCGGGACGGGTCGACCGCCACTGGTGGGCACCTTCGGGAACGGGTTGTCCCCCAGCGGCCCGGGCATGTTCCACCGGATCCACTCGCACCATCCGTCGAGGGTGGCGTCGGCCTCGGCGCAGGTCCGGTCCACCCCACCCGTGAAGTACTCGCCGGTCCGGTAGTCCTCGGGCAGGTTCCACAGCTCGGGCACGAGCATCTGGTGGGCCTCGGCGTCGCGGTACGGGGCGACGAGCCGCTTGATCACCGTGGCGTCGGAGCCGCCGAGGCAGAGCGGCTGGACCTGGGCGATGGTGGACTGACCCTCCGGCGTGGCCACCCGGTCCAGCTCGAGGGGTCCCGTCGCCGGGCCGGCCGGGGTGACCGCGTCCTCGGACAGCGTCCGGCCCGCCGAGAACTGGCTCCAGGACCCGAAGATGTACGAGAAGAGCGCCGGTCCGACCTGGATCTCCAGGGCCGGGACGGGGAACGGCAGCAGTCCGATGCTCTGGTGCATCTCCCGGTCGGCCAGGCCGTCGCCGAACGAGGTACCGGGCTGCCGCTCCGGCTGGACGACGAAGTTCGCCGCAGGTGCGAGCGCCTCGATCCCGACGAGGCGGACCTCCGTGCTGTCGGTGCCGGTCGCGTCGAGGTACGGGTCGGCGAGCTGCCCGGCCCAGAGGGCGGCGTGGCCGCCCTGGGAGTGGCCGGCGACCACCACGTCGCTGCCGGCGTCGGCGGTCGGGGCGAATCGTTCGCCGGCGAGCTGTCGGGCGGCCCGGACGGAGTCGAGGACGTTGGCCCCGGCCACCCGACCCAGGACGTAGGTGTCGGCCGGTTGGTAGTCGGCGGTCGCCACCATCCAACCCTGGTCGACGGCGTACTGGAGCTGGCCGTCGGCGGGATCGCCGCGGTGGCGACCCAGGAGGCTGCCCCAGCCGACGGTCTGGATGCCTGCCGGCATCACGCCCCAGATGCCCGTCGACGGATCGCTCGACGGCAGGCACTGCTGTTCGAGCCCCTGGGTTCCGTGGGCCCAGGCGAGGACACGGGTCCGGCCGTTGGAGCTCAGCGCCGGCCCGCCCTCGGGCAGGGTGACGGTGCCGCACACGAGGTGGAGGTCGTCCTCGTCGGCGGCGGTCGAGACGTAGAGGATCCGGAAGACCTGGGCCCCGGTCGGGAACCCGGCGCTGGGCCCGCCGTCGGGGTCGGTGCCGTCGAGCTGGACGGCGGTGACGAGGTCGCCCGGGGCCGAACCCTCCGGCACCGCTCCGCCGACGCCGGTCGTCCCGGCACACGGCGGCTGGGCCGCCGGTGGCGGCGCCTTCGTGCCACAGGCGGGCAGGGCCACGGCGGCGAGCGCCAGTACTGCAACCGCCATGGACAGGGAACGGATCCTCACGAGACACCCTCCAGATCGAGGAGCAGACGCTTGCAGGTCGCCCCGTAGGCGAACCCGCCGAGGTTGCCGTCGGATCGGACCACCCGGTGGCACGGTACCGCCAGCGCCGTGGGGTTCGTCGCGACGGCCCGACCGACGGCCCTCGAGGCACGTGGGTGTCCGATGCGGGCGGCGAGCTCGCCGTAGGAGACGGTGGATCCCCTCGGGACCCGGCGCAGTTCCCGGCGGACCGCCCGGGTGAACCCCTGCGGGGCCTCGGCGACGGGGATGGAGCCCAGCTCGTCGGACCCGTCGAACCACTCGGCGACCACCCGGCTGAGCCCGCCCAGCACGGCATCATCCCTGGCGCCGGTCGGTGTGTCGCCGCCGCCGAACTCGAGGCGGAGCAGTGCATCCGGTCCGGCCACGATGAGCAACGGTCCGACCGGCGAGTCCGTCCTCGTCCAGGTCGGGGCCGAGGGCCAGCGCATCAGCTCACGACGCCGTCGGCGCGCAGCCTGCGGATCGAGTCGTCCTCCAGGCCGAGCTCCTCCCGCAGCAGGTCGTCGGTGTGCTCGCCGAGCCACGGTGGTCGATGCTCGGGGCCCTCGGCCACCGCCGAGAGCTTCACGGGGTTGCCCGGAATCAGCACGGGCTGCTCGACGCCATCGGGGCGCTCCATCTCGACCAGCATGTTCCTGGCGGCCACGTGCGGATCGACGACGAGCTCGTCGTCGGTCGCACATGGCCCGGCGGCCAGGCCGGCCGCCGACAGGGTCGCGCAGGCGTCCTCCCGTGTCCGCCCCGACGCCCAGGACTCGACGGCGGGTCGGATCGTCGAGTCGAGGTGCTCGACCCAACCTGCACGCTCGGCGAAGCGGGGGTCATCGACCCACTCGGGGTGGCCGATGATCTCCGCCAGGGCCCGGAAGTGCTGTTCGCGTCCGACCTGGAGGACGAACCACCCGTCGGCCGCCCGGAAGGTCGTCAGGACCACGGGGCCGATGTCGCCGCCGCGCAGGCCGAGGGACCAGAAGTTGGCCACGATGTCGGTCATGGCGACAACGGAGTCGAGCATCGCCACGTCGACGTGCTGGCCCCGGCCGGTGGCGTCCCGGTGGCGCAGCGCCGCCAGGATCCCGATGGTGGCGAACAGGGCGGCGGACATGTCGCCGAGGGCGCCCACCGGATTGGCGAGGGGCTGGTTCCCGACTCCGGCGGTGAACGTGTAGATGCCGGACATCGCCTCGGTGATGGACGCGAACGCCGGGCGTTCCCGGTAGGGCGAGTCACCCGTGTTGCCGAATCCCGACACCGAGGCGTAGATGATCCGACCGTCGACGGCGGCCAGATCGGCGGCGCCCAGGCCCAGCCGGTCCATGGCGCCGGGCTTGAAGTTCTCGGCCACCACGTCGAAGCGGGGGGCGAGTCGCAGCACCAGGTCCCGGCCCTCGGGGCGCTTCAGGTCGATGCAGATGCTGCGCTTGTCGAGGTTGTTCCGCAGGAACGTCGCTCCCACGGAGCGCCCCTCGGGATCGATGACGGCCGGCATCGAGGAGCGCCCCAGGTCGCCGCCGTTCGGTGACTCGACCTTGACCACGTCGGCGCCCAGCCGCGCCAGCAGCTGCGTGGCGTAGGGGAGGGCCTGCATCTGTTCGAGGGCGAGCACCCGGACGCCGTCGAGCGGCTTGCCGTTGGGGACGGCCCCGGCGTTGGCGACGTCGCCGAGTCGCACGGTCAGCCCGCCGCCCGGGCGCGCAGCGCCACCTTGTCGACCTTGCCGGCCGGCACGAGGGGGAGCGCATCGACCACCTCGACCCGTCGGGGGACCTTGTAGTTGGCCATCCGCTCGCGGGACCAGGCGATCAACTCCTCGGGGTCGATCGTCGCCCCGGGGGCCGCGACCACGAAGGCCGCGCCGACCTCACCGAGCCGGTCGTCGGGGATGCCGATCACGGCCGCCTGGGCGACGGCCGGATGGGTCGACAGCGCCTGTTCGATCTCGGCGGGGTACGCGTTGAAGC
>SXMI01000281.1 GCA_005777415.1 Actinomycetota bacterium
CACGGGCCCGAAGATCTCCTCGCGGACCGGCGTCATCGTGTTGTCGCAGCCGACGAGGAGCGTGGGCTCCACGTAGAAGCCGGTGTCGAGGCCCTCGGGACGGCCGCCACCGACCGCCGCCTCGGCACCCTCGGCCAGGCCGGCCGCGATGTAGCCCTCGATCCGGCCGCGGTGGACGTCGGTGATGACCGGGCCGACCACCGTGTCCTTCTCGGTCGGCGGGCCGACCTTCATGAAGGCCGCCGCGCCATTCAGGCCCTCCACGAGCTGGTCGTGCACGGAGCGGTGCACGATCACGCGGGTGGGGGCGGTGCAGATCTGTCCGGAGTGGAATCCCCACACCGAGGCGATGCCGCCGATGGCGGCCTTCAGGTCGGCGTCGTCGAACACGAGGCAGGCACCCTTGCCGCCGAGCTCCAGCAGCAGCCGCTTCATCTGCCCGCCGGCCACCTCACCGATGCGACGACCGACGCCGGTCGAGCCCGTGAAGGACACCATGTCGGTCTGCGGGTGGTCGACGATCGCCTCCGAGGCCGGGATGCCTGTGCCGCCGACCACATTGACCACACCCGGAGGGAAACCGGCCTCCTGGAGGAGCTCCACCATCCGGAACACCGCCAGCGGGTCCTGGGGGGCCGGCTTGACCACCACGGTGTTGCCCATGGCGAGCGCCGGACCGATCTTGCCGGCCATGTTCACCATCGGGAAGTTGTAGGAGGTGATGCAGCTCACCACGCCCACCGGCACCCGGTTCGCGGCGGCGTTCACCACGCCACCGGGGGCGAGCACCGTGGCCGGCATGACGGCCGGGGGCAGCGGGTCGAGCGTGGCCTCCAGGGCTCCCTTGGCGTACCGGCGCAGCCGGGCTGCCGCCTGGGGCACCTGGATGGTCTTCGTGGTCCGGTAGGTCGCTCCGGTCTCGGCCTGCACCAGCGGCACGAGCTCGTCGGCCGCGGCGTCGATCAGGTCGGCAGCCCGGTCCAGCAGGGCCGCTCGCTCCTCGGGACGCGTCCGGGACCATGCGGGGAGCGCAGCCGCGGCCGACTCCACGGCGGCCCGGGCCTGCTCGACGCTCGCCTCGGGCGCCTCGGCGACGACCTCCTCGGTCGCCGGATTGACGATGTCGTAGCGGGACGACGGCTCGACTGGCACGCCGTCGATGATCAGGGAGTACTCGCGCGCTGCCATGGCGAGGACGCTACCGGTCGTCGTCGTCGACGGTCAGATCGCCGAGCGGCTCGGCGTCAGGGCTGCAGGTCCAGGCCCAGCAGCGAGATCGCGTTGCCGCGCACCAGCTTCCGCTGCACATCGGCCGGCAGGTTGCCCATCTGCTTGAGGGCCACCTCCTTGGAGTGCGGCCAGGTGGAGTCGGAGTGCGGGTAGTCCGTCTCGAAGCAGACGTTGTCGACGCCGACGGCCTCGATGTTGGCCAGGCCGTAGTTGTCGTCGAAGAAGCACCCGTAGATCTGGCGGAAGTAGTAGGTGCTCGGGGGCTCCGGCACCCTGTCACCGATACCACCCCAGCCCCGGTTCTCCTCCCACACCTTGTCGGCCCGCTCGATGATGTAGGGGATCCAGCCGATCTGACCCTCCGAGTACGACAGCTTCAGCTCGGGGAACCGGTGCAGGACGCCGGAGAACAGGAAGTCGGTCATCGACGCCATGGCGTTGTTGAAGGTGAGCGTGGAGCCCACCGCGGCCGGGGCGTCCGCCGAGGTCGACGGCATCTTCGAGCTGGAACCGATGTGCATGTTCACGACCGTGCCGGTCTCGGCGCAGGCCCGGAACAGCGGGTCCCAGTAGCCATCGGCGTCGTGCACCGAGGGCAGGCCGAGGTAGGCCGGGATCTCCGAGAAGGTGATGGCGCGGCCACCGCGCTCGGCGTTGCGGCGCACCTCCGCCGCCGCCAGCTCCGGGTCCCAGAGCTGCACGATCGCCAGCGGGATCAGACGACCGTCGGTGCCGGCACACCACTCGTCGAACTGCCAGTCGTTGTAGGCCTTCACGCAGAGGTCGGCGAGCTCCTTGTCCTCGGCCTCGAGGAACCGCTGACCGCAGAAGCGCACGAAGCTCGACGGGAACGACATGGAGGCCTCGGTCCAGTTGGCGTCCATGTCGGCGAGGCGAGCCTCCGGGTCCCAGCAGCCCCGGCGCATGTCGTCGTAGGTGATGGGGACGACCTGGACCTGGTCGCGCTCGAAGCCGACGGCGGCCTCGAGTCGGGTGAGCGGGAACATGTTCCCCTCGAAGGTCCACCAGTCGCCGACGGTGCCGTCCGGATCCTCCTGGAAGGAGAACACGCCACCGACGAAGCTCATGCTGCTCTTCCCCCGCTCCGAGCGCGGGCCCACCTCCTTGAACCGCTCAGGGAGGCGGTCCTGCCACACATGGGGTGGCTCGATGACGTGGTCGTCGACCGAGACGATCTTGGGGAGGTCCGCATCGGTAGCGGTGGTGTCGGCTGCGGTGGTGTCGGCTGCGACGTCGTCCATGGGATCAGCGTACCCCCCTGACTGAAACGCGTTCTAGCCGCCCGTCCGTCGCTCGTCATCGACCACCGGCTCGCCCCCTTCGGCCCGCACCAGGTCGACCAGGGGGCCCAGCACCGGGTCCATCTGGGCGGAGGAGAGCATGCTCCCACCGTCCAGGACGATGTTCTGGCCGGTCAGGTAGCCGCACCGGTCGTCCAGCAGGAACCGGATCAGCTCGGCGGTCTCCTCGGCCGTGCCCAGTCGGGCCATCGGCGTCCGCTCCTCGAGGCCTGCGAGCGTCGCCTCGTCGGCGGTGAGCACATCGTTGAGCGGTGTCCGCACGAACCCGGGCGAGACGCAGTTGACCCGGACCGCCGGCGCCCACTCGAGCGCCGCCGAGGAGGTGAGCGCCACGACGGCGGCCTTGGCGGCGGCGTAGGGGGCCTCACCCAGCGTGGGGCGCACCCCCGAGACGCTCGCCACGTTCACGACGGCCGCCGGTCGCCCACTCGCCTCGCAGTGGCGACGGAGGTGCGGAACCGCCGCCTGGAGACAGAGGAGCGTGCCGGTGACGTTGACCCCCCAGATCAGGTCAACCTCGGGCTCGGTGTAGTCCTCCAGCGGCTTCAGGTTCCCCACACCGGCGTTGTTCACCCACCCGGCGACCCCGCCCAACTCCGCGGCCGCGAGCTCGACCGCACCATCCACCTGATCGCGACGACGGACGTCGGCCACCAGCGCGAGACCGCCGACCTGGCCGGCCACGCGGTGGGCGGCCTCGGCGTTGCGGTCGAGCACGCCGACCGGGATCCCCTGCCGGGCCAGGAGCGCACAGGTGGCTGCGCCGATCCCCGACCCGCCGCCGGTGACCACCACGCCGCTCACGTCGGCGCTCCCCCGGCCGGGCCGTCGGGTCGAGGGCCGTCGATCACCACGTGCGGCTGCTCGGTGATGATGAACTCGATGCGGTCGACGTCCAGGAACCGTCGCTCGTCCGGGGCGATCAGCTCGGCGTATGCGGGCTCCGAGATGAACGCCGCGAAGTCGTCGATCGTCCGGTACCACTGCACCGCGACGCCGTCGAGGTCGTCGTTGCCGGACAGCCCGTCCGGCCGATGGCGCACGTGCTGCTCGTAGCGGTGGATGTGGCGGGCCAGCTCCGGGGTCCCGGCGATCAGGGGACCGTGGCGCTCCCTCCAGTGCTCCACGAACTGCTCGGTGGTGAGTTCGTGGCGGCGGCGGAGCAGGGCGAACATGACGACCACGGGGCCTCCCGGGTGGAGCGGACTGGAACACCGGCCGGGCCGGTTGACGCCGAGGTTACGCTTGGGCCATGACGCCGCGCCGCGACTCCGCCGAACGCTTCCGAGACCTGCCGATGTTCGCCGACTGCTCGGACGCGGAGCTCGCCGAGATCGACCGGCTGACCGACGAGGTCCACATGGAGGCCGGTCGGGTCATCATGCGCCAGGGCGACCTCGGACAGGAGTTCGCCGTCATCGTCTCGGGCACCGCCCAGGTCGTCAAGGACGACGTGGTGGTCGCCGAGCTGGGTCCGGGCGACTACTTCGGCGAGGTCGCGCTCCTCGAGGCCATCCCACGCACCGCCAGCGTCATCGCCTCGAGCGACCTGCTGCTCGAGGTGATCGACCGCCGGGGTTTCAACACGCTGCTCGACGACCTCCCGTCGTTGAGCAGGTCGATGCTCAAGGGCATGGCCCACCGACTGGTGGAACTGGAGCTGGTCTGTCAGCAACTGCGACAGGCCGCCGCCGAACGCCCGTCCTGAGCCGCCCGCACGACGCCGGCGTCGGGTCTCAGCCGGCGACGAGCGGCCACACCTCGTTCCCGAACCGCTCGAGCTGCTCGGCGTAGTCCGCAGCGGACGCGGCGATGAAACGGACCTGCACCTGGTTGGCCCCGAGCGAGGTGTACCGGCGGATCGACTCCGCGATCTCCTCGGGTCGACCGCGCAGGGCCCACTCGGGGAGGTTCTCGACCACGCCACCGATCGCAATCGGCGCGCCGTTGATCCCCAGGTCGAACGACTCGGACAGTCCCGCCGCCGCCCGCTCCGACCGGATCGTCTCGACCGCAGCACGCATGCCCATGGCCGGCGGCCCCTGCGGGAGCCAGCCGTCGCCGAGTCGGGCCGCTCGGCGGATCGCCGGGGCCGAGGAGCCTCCGACCCAGATCGGTGGTCCACCGGGCCGCTCCGGCCGTGGGCGCATGCCGACGCCGACCTCGGCGCCCGGCCCGCCGATCGTCGGGTACTCCTCCTCGAATGCGGCGCGGATCACCTCGATCGCCCGGTCGGTCGCCGGCCCCCGGTCGGCGTGGTCGACACCCAGGACCTCGAACTCGCTCGCCAGGTGACCGGCGCCCACACCGAGCACGGCGCGGCCACCGGTCAGGTGGTCGAGCGTCGCGAAGGCCTTGGCGGTGACGAGCGGATGCCGGTAGGCCAGCACGTACACGTGGCTGAGGAGCCAGACCCGCTCGGTCAGGGCGCCCAACCAGGCCAGCGTCGCCACCGTGTCGTACCAGGTCGACGACATCGACTCGTCCGCCGGTCGCGGGATCCCGACGTGGTCGCACACGGCGACGTAGGCCGCGCCGGCGCGGTCGGCCGCCTGTGCGATGAGCGCCAACTCCGCCGGACCCGACCCGGGCTCCCAGTCCTGGACGTAGATGGTCGACTGGGACTGGATCGGCAGCTGGATCCCCCACACGACCTCCCCAGCCGGGATGATCGCAGCCATCAGCGTCCCCCGCGGGCGTCGGCCCGGGCGGCATCCACGGCGACGACCGGTTCCTCGCGTTCGGCGTCGAACGACGAGACGCCGACCCGGACGGCGAGCGACCACGAACCGTCCGATGCGTCCACCGGGAGGGCTGCGACCCCTCGCACCCGGTCGATCAGCGCGGCGCCCGCGGCGTTGACGCCGGACGGGACGATGAGCACGAACTCGCCCGGACCGATCAGCCGGAGCAGATCCGTCGAACGGATCAGCGGCTCGAGTCGGGCGCGGAGTACGTCCTCGACCGCATCGTCGGGCGAGACCGACGGATCGCCGACCTGATCGAGCATCACCACGAGGACGGTCGCCGGAGCGCCCGCGGCGCCGAGCCGCCGGAGGAAGGCCACTGCGTCGTCGCGTCCCTGGGCATGGCCCCGCTCGGGGGCGGCATCGGAGGAGGTGTCGCTCACCCGAGCTCCGATCCCCAGATGCCCACGAAGCTCACCATCTCGCCGGGGTAGCCGCCCAGGTTGTGCGTGAGTGCCAGCCCGCGGTCGGCGGTCTCGATCCGCCGGTCCTCGGGTGCCTCGCCGCGCAGCTGCAGCCAGCACTCGAAGAGCATCCGCAGACCCGACGCACCGACGGGGTGGCCGAAGGACTTGAGACCACCATCGGTGTTGACCGGGAGGTCGCCGTGCAGGTCGAAGGCGCCCGCCTCGCAGTCCCGCCACGCCTCGCCCCGTTCCGAGAACCCGAGGTCCTCCATCAGGACCAGCTCGGTGGGGGTGAAGCAGTCGTGCACCTCGGCCATGGCCAGCTCGCGACGGGGGTCGGTGATGCCTGCCTGGGCATAGGCGTCGCGGGCGGCCCACTCGCACTCAGGGAAGTGCGTGTAGTCGTAGTCCGGGTCCAACAGGCCCGACCCGTTGCCGGCCACGAACGACAGCGCCTTCACGTACAGGGGCGAGTCGGTGTAGCGGTGTGCGTCCTCGGCCCGCACCACCACGGCGGTGGCGGCACCGTCGGCCACGCCCGCACAGTCGAAGACAGACAGCATCCCGGCGACCTCGGGCATGGCGCAGATGGCATCGACGTCCATCTCACGTCGGAACTGTGCCCTCGGGTTCCGGGCACCGTTGGCGTGGTTCTTGGACGCGATCCGGGCGAGCGTGCGACGGAGCTCGGTGGGATCCACGCCGTACTTCTCGGCGTAGGCGGGCGCCACGAGCGAAAACATCGCGGCGGCGGTGAGCGTCCGCTGCGTCCCGTCGGTCGGGATCGGGAAGGCGTTGAGCCCTTGGTAGCCCGAGTCCTTCACCTTCTCCACGCCGACGGCCGCCGCCACGTCGTAGGCGCCGGAGGCCACGGCGTAGCACGCCTGCCGCAGCGCCTCCGAACCGGTGGCGCAGTAGTTCTCGACCCGCGTGACGGGCACGCCCTCGAGCTTCAGCGGAGCGGCCAGCGTGATCCCGGACATGCCCGACTGGGCCGTGCCGAGCCACCACGCGTCGACGTCGGCCGGTCGGAGGTCGACCGAGTCGAGCGCCTCGACCGTGGCGTCGATGGCCAGATCATCGGCGCCCCGGTCCCAGTGCTCGCGGAACGTCGTGCAGCCCATGGCGATGATCGCCACCTGGTCCGCGATGCCGTGACTCGCCATCAGTCAGCCTCCCCGGCGACCGGCGCACCCGGGACCGGGCGTGCCTTCCAGAAGTAGTTCGCGATCCCGTCGGCGGTCCCGATCCGCCGGAAGGTCATCTCCACCTGCATCCCGATCCGGACGTCCGCCGCGGCCACGTCGGTCAGTTCCATGGGGAGACGGCCACCGTCCTCGAAGTCGCAGACGGCGAACACGACGGGCGGCGACGGCGAGTACGCCAGCGAGTCCACGGTGAAGGTCGCGACGGTGGCCCGGTGGGCCGCCATGGGTGCTGGTTCCATGTCGTCGACGGTCCCACCGCGGTAGGAGACGCGCGCAGGGGGCAGGTGGACGGCGCCGCTCGAGCGGTCCCGACTCCCGACGAACCCGTACTTCCAGTCGGAACGACGCTCGGCGGCCGATGCGGACATGCGCGCCGGCTCCGGACGGTTGGGCGGCTGCGTCGGGAGCACACCTCGCCATGCCAGGTACTTTCCGTACGGCAACGGGGCACCGATCGCGAGCTGCTCGGCGACCGGTTGTCCGGCGGAACCGGCTGCGGTCCGTCGGAACAGGAACACCTCGGCCCCGTCGGCGAGCGCGACGAGCGCGACGACGTCGCCGGCACCCGAGCGTTCGAGCAGATCGGCGAGCAGCAGGCCGGGGTGGGCGGCCCCGGTGAACCCCACGGAGCGGTCGAGCCGGTCGGTCACCTCGACGCCGGCCGCGCCGAGACGCTTGGCCAGCGCCGCACCGGCACGAGCGTGGGGAGAGCTCACCGCGACCCTGGTCACCTCACCGTCGGTCAGCCCGCAGGAGCCCAGCGCACGATCCCACGCATCGGCAGCGAGCTCGTCGTAGCGCTGCTGGCCGAAACGCTCCTCCCAGGCGTGCATCCGGAGCTCGCCCGGCGCCCGCCACCGGTCCAGGAACTCGTGCGTCGCCGAGGCGCCGCCGAGATGTTCAGCGACCAGTTCTCCGGCGGAGTCGTCTCCGATGAGCACCGCAGCCCCGGCGTCCCCGCCGCCGTTCTCGTCGACCGAGCCTGCGGGACCGGTCCGGACGTCGCCAGCGATGACGGCGACGAGCCGGTCGGTCGAGTGGAGCGCAGCGCGCAGTGCCGCGGACGCCCCCCGGAGGCCCGGTCCGGCATCGAGGGTCGACACCGACGAGGGCAACTGGAGCGCAGCGTGGACCAGGGGCGAACCGGACTTCTCGGCGTACACGGGCGCGGTCGTGGCGAACGTGAGGGACTCGACCGGGGCGACATCCGAGCGACCGATGAGCAGCGCCCGGGCCGCCGCCACGCCCAGCGTCACCGGATCCTCGTCGTAGGAGGCGACGGTTCTCGTCCCGGCACCTCCTCCGGATCCGAGCACGGCCGCGATCTCGGACCGCTCCAGGCGCCAGTGCGGCAGGTGACCGCACACGTCGATGATGCCCCTCATGACCTTTCGCCTCGCTCTCCGTGAACACCGTGGCGGCAGCAGGCCTGCTGGCGCCACGGAGGCCGGAGCAGTCTAGGGTCAGGGCGCTGGGCAGCCCGCACCGGCTCGTCCGCAGCAAGGCATCCGATGACGGGGAGCTCGATGACCACCGAACGAGGAGCGGAGCGCAGGGCCCGGCGACGGGACGAGTTGACGGCCGCCGCCACTGAGCTCGTGAGCGAGCACGGCCTCGATGGACTCACGATGCAGGCGCTGGCCGGACGCGTCGACTGTGCCGTCGGCACCATCTACACCTACTTCCCGTCCAAGTCCGCGCTGCTGGCGGCCCTGATGAGCGACGCCGTGCAGGTGCTCCTCGACACGTTCCACGCAGCGTCGGTCCGCTGGGACGATGCGCTCTCGGGGGTCTCGCCGGATGTGGCCTCGCTCGCCCGCATCCTGGCGTTCACCGACCTGTTCGTCGACAGCCGCGAGCACCACCCCGAGGAGTTCCGTTTCCTCCAGATGCTCATCACGACGCCCGAGTCGCTCATCGACCCCGACGACGTGGCATCCGTGCTGCCCTCATCGCTCTCGTTCCTCGCCGAAGTCCTCAACCTCATCGAGAGCGCCGTGGCGTCCGGGGCGTTGCGACCTCCCACGGGCGACGACGACGGTCTACGGCGGACACTGCGGTGGACCGGGTCGATCCACGGGGCCCTGCTCGTCTCGAACGTCGCCCAGGTGTCCGGTCTCCCGAGCGTCGACGCCTACGACGGACACGTCCTCACCCAGCAGGTCACGGTCGACCTCCTGCTGGCGTGGGGGGCCTCGGACACGCAGGTGGACTCGGCCCGCTCGGTGTGCACAGGGCTGGCCAACCGGCCGGTGGTGTCGCCGGGATGATCGAACCGGTTCAGGCTGATTCGAGCACCACGTCGGCGATGAGCCCCTCGCACCGACGCGTGTCGTTCCACGACAGCTGCAGCTGCTTCGCCCGTCGGAAGTAGAGCTGGATCTCGTACTCCAGCGTGAAGCCGACGCCGCCGAACACCTGCTGGGCCATGGCCGTCACCTCACGGAACGTGTTGC